>JAAUUE010000086.1 GCA_012031635.1 Coleofasciculaceae cyanobacterium SM2_1_6
AACAGGTGCAAAATAACACCGTCCTGCTGCCGGGGGGAGCCGATGCCGCCGTAGTCCGGTTACGTCCCCAGGGGCAAGGCGGGGGGAAGCGGGGTGTGGCAGCCACGGTGGATTGCAACAGTCGGTATATTTATCTCCATCCCTACGCCGGAGCCAAAGCCGCAGTCGCCGAAGCCGCCAGAAACCTCAGTTGTGTGGGGGCAGAACCCCTAGCCGTGACGGATAACTTGAATTTTGGTAATCCCGAAAAACCCACGGTCTACTGGCAGTTGGCAGAATCCTGCCGGGGCATCGCTGAAGCCTGTCGGGAACTCAATACTCCTGTCACCGGGGGTAATGTCTCTCTCTATAACGAAACCGTTGATGAAGCAGGAAATCCCCAAGCCATCTACCCCACTCCGGTAATTGGCATGGTGGGTTTAGTTGCCGATGTTACCCAAGTTTGTGGTCAAGGTTGGCAGCAGCCGGGGGATAAAATTTATCTCTTGGGAACCCATCAAACCCTCGATCGCTCCCCCCTCGGAGCCTCGGAATACCTAGCTATCCTCCATCAACAGGTAGCCGGAAAACCTCCAGAAATTAACTGGTCTTTAGAAAAACTAGTCCAATCGATCTGCCGCTACGGAATTTCCCAAGGCTGGGTGAAAGCTGCCCACGATAGCTCAGAAGGTGGTTTAGCAGTGGCTTTGGCAGAATCCTGCATCAGTGGCAACCTCGGCGCAGCTATCCATCTCGGCTCCAGAAAGTCCAGCGCTGGGATGAATCCCTGTTTGGGGAACTGGGTAGCCAAATTCTGGTAGCGATCGCCCCCGCCCAGGAACCCGCATGGTTAGACTATCTAGCACAATTTGCAGACCAAGGCAAATTCTGGGAAGCCTTGGGACAGGTGACAACTACAGGCAAGTTAACTATTTTTGGCAATGATCAGGTACTAATCGAGGAGTCGATCGCCACCCTCAGCCAAACATGGGGCAGCTCGATCGAAAATCACATGGCTTAAGATTACTAACTCGTTAAAAAATTCAATAAATATAATAGATAGCTATCTTGGTGCTTTTTCCCAACCGTTAGCGATCGCCTCCGATTCCGAACAAAACCATCTTTCCCCTTGAGATTCATTAATAGTTGTAATCTCGTAGTCTTCCATCCCCGGAATATGATAGAGTCTTCTGCCTGAATTTACCGAAATATTTCCCTTGACAGTGCATGATACTGATGTGGCTATAGGTGGTATGGGGGTTAATGTAGTTGGTACAGAGGGAGAGCGAAAAAGACCATTAATCAGTTGGGGAATTGTCCCCACTAAAACTAAAAAACATATTACAGAGATGATGCTCATGGCTAGACCGAGGCTGTTCATCTTTGACCTAAACCGACTCACCCGCTTTGTTCTATGAGGTTTAGCTTGATGAGTTTCTTTCGCTTTTTTGACTGGGCTACTAGTACGGATTATCTTTAGGTCTGGAGGAGATGGAGCAGAGATTATTTCTACACCTTGAATAGTAGCTTTCGCTGCCCGAATCTTTCCCCCTGCCTCAGTTACAGGCTCATACCAGACCATATCCCCAACTTTGGGGCGGCGAACTGCATTCTTAACAGTACTGATGTGCAAAAAAACTGCTTTACTACCATCCGTCGGTTGAATAAATCCAAAACCTCGATCGTCATTCCACTTTTGTAGTTGACCTTCCCTCAGCTTTTCTGTCATTAAACACCTCTATAGATGTAAGTATATTTATGGACTTAGGTGGGCATTGCCCACCTTTGCTTAGAATCTTTTTACACCACCATTCTAGGAAGAATCTCTAGCCGCAGAACGACGACGGCGGAAATTAGCAGGTGGCAACTCTGACTCTTTGAGTATGATCTCTGGGGGAGTTACAGGTTCCGGTGGTGTCTCAGCCAAAATTGGAGCGGCGGGTTCCGGCGCTGTTGGCGTGGCAACTCCCTTGGAAAATGCTCCCGGTGGGCTGGCAATCCCAGATTGGATAAAATTCAACACTGGCCTCTCCCCAGATAACTCCAAGATTGTCGATGAGCCTGAGGGCGATTCCTCCGGGGCTGACTCCGTAAATAATCCGGGCTGAGCAGGAGTATTTTCTTCTAGAGTCACCTTGGGCTTGATCACCTTTGTGGGTAATACTGGAGTGAAATCTTCTAGAGAAAAGACCTCCCGCCGTTCTGGTTTGAATACTGGAGCTACTTCTTCTGAGAATTCCTCCTCTGGGGGTGCAATGGGCAGTTCTCCCGGCAATACCACCTGTAACTGCACTGCCTTGGGGTTTTTTACCTCTCGATCGAGCTTCACCAACGGCGAAATCCCCATCATGGCGTACATATCCTGCTCCTCTTGGGTCATTTCCACAGCGATCGACTCTAGAGGTTCTCCCGCTTTCTTCCCCCGTCCCAACCGATGCCGTTCCTTGACTTGGGCAACCCTGGGTTCTTCTTCCCCTTGCTCCGCCTCCCCTAGGAATAGCTCCTCTGGCTTGGGATAGCGCAACTGCAAACCACTGGGGCGCGCTGGTGTCGCCTCTCCCTTGGAAAATCGACTAGACACCACTTCGGGAACTCCTTCTACAGCACGAGTCCGCCGACTATTGCTCCGCCGCCGCTCCTTCCCTGACCCCCGTTCTTGGTAAGTGGGATGGCTAATATACTCATTTAGTTCTTCTTCTGGTGGCATTTCTGGAGGTGCGATCGCTGCCAAATCTTCAATTTCCCAAGGGCTAGGAGATAACTTCCGGGCGACGGGGCGACTGCTCACCGTTGTGGTATTCAGCAGGGGTTGTTGTTCGGTTTCCCCCGGCAGCCGGACTAAATGCCCCAGACCACCACAGGCAGCACAGGTTTGTCCAAATAACTCGTAAAGATTCTGCCCTTGGCGCTTGCGGGTCAACTCCACCAAGCCTAGTTCCGACAGTTGGGCAATCTGGGGACGAGATTTATCAGCCTTCAGAGCCTTATTAAAATGTTCAAGGACTTGGAGTTGATCCCGGCGAGAATCCATGTCAATGAAATCAATAATAATTACCCCACCGATATTTCTGAGCCGGAGTTGACGGGCAATTTCTGTGGCGGCTTCACAGTTAGTCCACAGCACCGTTTCTCTGGAGGTGGCCGATCGAGTAAAAGACCCAGAGTTGACATCAATCACCGTCAAAGCTTCCGTTGGCTCAATGATAATATACCCCCCCGAAGGCAATTCCACCCTTGGTTTCAGTGCTTCCCGAATCGCCGAATTAACCCGGAAATACTCCAAAATAGACAGGCGATCGCGGTGATGATCCACCAATACCGCTTCCACATTCTTCCCCGCACTCCAACTAGATAAGTGCTGCTTCACCCGCTTCATCCCCGCATGGGAATCCACCACAATTCGGTTCACTTCCCCCGTATACATATCCCGGAGCACCCGTTGAATAAAATCATCATCTCGGTTCAACAAAGCCGGAGGACGAGTGGAATTTGCCTCCTGCTGAATCGCCTCCCACTGTTTTTGCAAACCTTCCAAATCCCGGATAATATCTTCCTCTGGCTTACCCTCTGCTTCGGTGCGTACTAGCAGTCCCATCCCCGAAGGCTTAATCAAAATCGCCAAAGCCCGGAGGCGGTTCCGCTCATTTTCATTTTTGATCCGTTGGGAAAGATTCACCCCCTTGCCGTAGGGCATCAAGACCAGATAGCGACCGGGCAGGCTAATATTTCCCGTTAACCGTGGTCCCTTATTGCCCGTTGGCTCCTTCATCACCTGTACCAAAACTTTTTGCTGGGGTGTCAGGAGTTCTGTAATTGCAGCTGAACTGCGCTTCAGTCGCAGGGGACCTAAATCCGTCACATGAATAAATCCATTGCGCTCACTATCGCCAATATTCACAAAGGCTGCATCGATGCCTTGGAGAATATTTTCTACAGTTCCTAGATAAATGTCCCCGACTTGGTGGCTACCTGTTGCCACGACTAATTCTTGAATTTGATCTTCCCAGAATACAGCGGCAAGTCGATGTTGCTCTGCAATAATAATCTGTTTTGGCATCCAATTTCCTCAAGTTCGATATTTGCCCCTTGCGGGGTGAGTTGATAATCAGATTTCTTGTATCAATACTGAAAGGAAGTTCAGGGAGTAGTTTCTGTTAGCTTATGGGGTTAGTTGGCGGCGACCGATCATGTCCAAAATTTTCTAACTTAATCTAGAGAGTTATCTAAATCATCTCAAGACTGGCTCAAGATGCTGTCTCAGGAACCATCCCAGTTATCCCCAAAAAGCTACTAAAAAGGCTACTCAGACAAGAAATCTTCTTGACGGGTTTGGTGTTATTTCTCTCAAAAAAACTTTAGGAAATGCTGACTTGGTAATCTTGCCTGCACACCACAGCACTGAATTAGTGGAGTTAAGTTTGGTTTTAAGGTTAGTTATAGTTGCATTTCTAGCTAAACATTCCTTAATCATCTACCACTCAATCAGGGAGTTGGCATCAATATTGGCATTAATATAAGTATCAATGGTTGCATCTTTGCAGAGTTACAATAATTACCAGTCTCAAACCCATATAGCTTCTCGCTAATCGCACTTCTACCACAAGTTGTCTTTAGAATTGTCCTAAAAACTGTCCTAAAAACCGTCCTAAAATTGTCCTTGACATGCTCTACTCTGGCGGTCAGTAGATTTCTTGGTTCTGCGAGATTACTAACTCTAGTAGAGTGCTACTAAAGGAATTAACCTCTCCCCAAGCGTTAATTTCGGTATGTCTAACCGTATTGGTAAAATTTGCCTCAAGGCAGTTTTTTTGCCTAATGGAGTGTTTCTAGGAATGTGCATTACTCAGGATTAAGGGCAATACACAGCTAGATGAACGTTGTTCCCTTACCGCCAAGGGAAGGCAAATCTCAGGAGTAGCCAAGATTTGACTGATTAGCCTACATTATAGCAAACGGAGTCAGATTTTGGTAATGCACGTTACTAATGTCTCCTACAGGTCGATCGAGGGTATCGAAGATTGCAAAGACTCACAGTCTAAAATTAGATGCTCAAAATTATAGTGCATACTCAAGGGTAGCATCTAAAGACGGCGAAAGGATAAATTAAACGTAGGTTCGATGCTCAGAAATACCCCCTCATCCCCCAACCCCTTCCCACAGGGGGGGAAGAGGGGAGTAATCCTAAGTTTGCTTGTTCTCTTCTCCCAGAAGGGGAGAGGGCTAGGGTGAGGGTTTTAGATTTTGTCGAACTCACGTAAATTAAAGTTATAGGTAGTTCATGGGGCGATCGCTCGGCATTTGGGCTATCCAGAGAAATGTGGCGTTGACCCAGCCCTTGACAAAGATTAAAATCAGCAAGAGCGTTGGCGCAATACTGCTGCGGCAAAAATTGCCGGCCATGAACCAATGGATCTCCTATACCCAGAAGGGCTGAGTGCTGTGATTCCCTCCCAAGCTGGTTTGCCCATCTCGCCCAGGTCCACACTTGGTATCTGCGCCAGAGGCTAGCTAAAGCTACTTTCACTCAATAGGAGGGATCTGCTCAGGATTAATCCCCATCGATCTCAGATATGCTGTCAGCCGCTCCTTTTCTTGAAGTGCTTGGTCGGCGATCGCCTCTGCCTGTTCCCTTGCTCTTCGTTCTTGAGCCACTAATTCTTCGGCAGTTTGGTAGCGTTCTTCGGCAGTTTGGTAGCGATCGCCCTCCTCGTTATACCAAAAAAGCCATTCCCGGAACCAGCCACTAGAGGAGTACTCTTCACAACCTATACCTAAGCCAATCTCTGGCAACCAGACGATCGCTTCACCTGATTGGAGTTGGTATGCTCCAGAGATCAACTTGTAAACTTCCAAGCGGTGTCGCTGTTTATGCACTCCTCTCTTGCCACTAAAAGGGTTATACACTACATAGTACAAAATCCCCATGACTTGATATTGATGTAACTTTGCTTCGTATTCACCATTGTAGGTTTGGGATACTACTTCCAACGCCATTATGGGCATTATGTAGTTCTCTTCCCACAGCACATAGCTCAAACGTCCATCCACTTGCTTGTGCCGCTCCACTCCTATGGATAAGAAGCCATCAGGAATTATGGGAGTTCTGCTCTGGGGATCGTGATAGATACCCATGTCTACACCAAAATACCAATCTTGGCGTTCTGCCCAAATCAGCCGGATTAGGTTCAACAGAAAATTGGGAAGATCGTTTTGTAATTGATTATCCACGGGGGTTTCGTCTGAGTCGGGTAGCTCCGCCGCCGTGGGCAGGTGGTAGTTGGAGGCGAGATTAACCATTGCTTTCTTGGGGAGATTGTCGTTAATCTTGATTTATGGATTATGGATTTATTATAGAGGTCTTGTCCCTTTCCCTTCGACTTCGCTCAGGAAACGTCTCTAGATTCAGGGCAAACGCTCAGGAACGTCTCTAGGCTTAAGGTTGGAGCTTTTGCTTAAGTCGAACTCACGTTAATCTGAAAAAATTTCTATTTGCCTTGCAAGGCTAGCTCCAAAGGCAAAGGGTTAAGGGTTCAAGAAAAAAGGGCTAAAGAGCAGAGACAGGAAGTCCTCACTGAAGAACACCCACAACCCGAAACCCACAGTCGCCGGGATTTCGACCATCTTTAGCTCCAGATCATCGGGTGCGAGGTTTTAGTTAATTTTCGGTGAAATATCGAGTAGTGTGATGGCGGCAAGTATAGATGGGGATGGGTTGAGTTTTTTTGCAAATTTAACGGATTTGTTTGAGGTTGTCGGTTTTGTTAGTAAAAAGGTCAGTGAAGATACTAATAACGGGGCGCTGGCGGACTTTGATATTAATACTCACAGCCATCCCCGATTGCAGATTGATTTGTCTGCCGTTGATAGAAAGATCTTGGCGCTCGAGGCGGACTTTGGCAGGAAAACTATAGAAAGGGCGATTTTGGTCTGGGGGCAGGGCATCGGAACCGATCGAGACCAATTCCCCTTTAATATCGCCAAATTCACTAAAAGGAAAGGAATCAATTCTCACGTCCACGTCCATGCCTTCCCGGACAAAACCAATATCCCGGTTGGTGATGAATACTTGGGCAACGAGGGCATCATCGGGGACAATTTTTAGTAAGGGAGTGGTGGTACTAGTGACAAAGCCTGCGCCCGTGGGTTGCAAGCCAAACACCGTCCCGGCAACCGGAGCCGTGATATCCTGATAGCCGAGGGTGACTTGGGCTTGTTGGAGTTGACTATCGATCTCAGAGATTCTTTTTTGATTATCAAGGACAATTTTGCTGAGCTGGCTGTCGATTTCGGCGATCGCTCGATCGTTAGCGGCGATTCTGGTTAGGATTTCCTGCTGAGTCAAAGCCACCGTGTTATCTAATCTTGCCCTAGACTGACTGATGGTGATATCAAGACGTTGTTGCTCCTGTTGGAGACGGTTAACCTCAGCTTGACGATTTTGGACTTCCTGTTGCTGCCGCAGGTATTGAATCTGAGCAAAACCCCCTTCTTGAAATAGGGCAGTAAGTTGACTTAGAATTTGCTGCTCCGTAGCTAGGAAAGCTTCAGCATTTTGGAGTTGGCTAGTTACTTGTTGCAATTGGCTGCGGAGTTGCTCTACTTCTAGCCCAGCACTAGCAATCCGTGAACTGTTTTCTAACTGGCTCGATCGCAGTCTCAACTGTTGGTCTGGAGTAAAACTACCACCCCCTTCCCCGTTTAGCTGGGCTTGGAAAAGCCGATTTTCAGCAACCAGATTAGCCCGGTTTTGGGTCAGGGTCAAGGTTCCGGCAGAGAGGCTAATCCCGCTTACATTAATAGGTGTGCCATTAATCTGGGCTTCGTAGTATTGGTTTTCGTTATTTAGTTGATTCCGCACATCTCGCAGGGATCTTTCTTGGGCTTGGGTGGCGGCTCGATCGAGGCGCAGGAGGCGATCGCCTTGATTAACCCGTTGTCCCTCTTCAACCAACAATTCCTGCACTACCCCCACTAAGGGAGCTTGAATTTCCGTCACTTTTCCCTCTGGCTCTAATTTGCCTTGGGCGGGAATTGCTTCTTCGATCTGGGTAAAACTTGCCCAAGCAATAACCACTCCTGTCACCGTCACTAGGGACATGGCGATCGCCCGTGACCAGAATGGAGATTGCTTCAGCACCACGGATTGCTGAAAAGACTTATCTAAGGATTTATCTAGGGTCATAGTTAGTACTTTGGTAGCGCCTTTGTCAATCGGTTCGATCGTTGGGATAGTGATTTCTGCTCAGGTTGGTTGCCCAAGTTAACATTCTCAAGCTAATTTTTTTGAGGGTTTCTAGATGTATGCTCAAACTTTAAGTAAATTTTAAGCAAATTTTAATTAAGCATTAGTCTAGAATCCGCCCACCCCAGATGGTACACTCTGGAACAACGCAATCAACACTTGCAATACCAGAAAAGCAAGAATTGGGGAGAGGTCTAGACCACCCACGGAGGGGACAATAGAACGAAATACATTTAGGTAGGGGTCAGTTACAGGTCTGAGGGTTTCGACAATGCTGTTCATCCATCCCACCGTTGGAAACCAGGTTAACAAAATTCTGACAAACAAGAGGAGTAGATAGAGGTTGAGAAAAGTGGCAAGACTGCTAGTCAGCAGGGTTATAGGAGAACTCATAGGTTTCTGTAATGTGGTTTGTAATGTAGGATTGGTGTTTTGGAACTGCAAATTAGTTTAGATAAGCCTAGTCTAGCTAAAAACTTCACCAAAAGTGTACTCCCTAAACTTGTTTCTCTCAAGATAGCCCCGTGATCTGTTTAATTAGATGCATTATTTCGGGCAGAATTAATTTTTCCATGCCCAGACGGACAGCGTTGGTGGCCCCGGGCAGAGAAAAGATCAGTTTTTGGTGATAGAGACCAGCGATCGCCCTCGAAGCCACGGCTCTTGAACCAATTTCTTGATAGCTCAAAAATCTAAACAATTCCCCAAACCCCGGCAAGGTCTTCTCTAGGAGTTGTTCGAGTACATCGTAGGTAGTGTCTCTAGCGGCAATTCCCGTACCGCCATTGCAAATAACTACATCTGGATTAACAACTATTTCTGAATTATGGCTATCTGGATTATTCCCAGTAATGTTTCTAGTATTTTTTATTTCCGTCCATGCTTGAATTTGCTGCCGGATTTGGTCTGGTTCATCGGGCAGGATCTGATAAGCGGCGATCAAATGTCCTGCCCCTTGGAGGAGAGCTTGGATTAACTGTCCACTGCGATCGGTTTCTGGAGTGCGGCTGTCACTGATAGTGAGTACCGCACAACTAGCTCGAATTAACTGTTGGTCTGGATGGGGAATCATGATCACCAGAAAAGTTGATGAGAAGCTCTACAAGAAAGTCCATCATGAAAATTCATGAGAAATTAATTTAAGCCTTGCTAAAATCTAAGCCATTTTCTTGGGAATAGCGCTCCATGAAGCGGAGAAACCGATCCCACTCGTCCGGTGAATTCATAATATAAAGAGCTTGGATATTCTTCGCTTGTCCGTTGATAAAAATACCCTTAACTTCTTTGGTAAAAATTTCACCTTCTTCATCCACCATGTACATTCCTGTAATAGTTTCGGCGGTTTCTGTGTTAAAGGCTTGGGGACTTTCAAAGAAAAAAGTAGCGGTGCTTTGATTGCCAGTCTTCGATCGAGTAATCCGCACGTCAGGGATTATAGGTTCTTTAACCCCTTGGGAAAATTGAATTTCAGCCATACTAGTTTATTGTAAATTGTGATAGATATTTTGATAATCAATCTTTCCAGCATACACCGATATCAATCCTGAGCAAATAATCTCAGCTAATTAATTTTTGAGATTATTTGAGGTTATTTGAGATTATTTGATAATCACCTAAAATTTGTCTCAAATTCTCCCCAAATTTATCTCAATTCCCCGAAAAAAATCACAAATTATCAAGGCATTGCCCAGATTTGTCTCAATGTTATTGAGAGTGGTTAGGGATTATTGGGAATATGGGCAATCTCTGCGTAGCCACTAAAGATGAGCTTTTCGCCCTCAGTTTCTAGACGATTAATTCGTAGAGTCACACCATCAAGGTTGAATTTATCCAAGTCCACCATGTTGTCTAGAATTTCTGCCAAAACACCAGTAAGAATTTGCGAAAGTCCTTGTTGCTGGTCGGGAATTCCCTCTGGGAGAAACTGGGGATTTTGAAACCGGAGACGGCGGCGGCGCTCCACGACAACTGTGCAACTCAGGGCTACGGGAAATTCTCCATTCGGTAAAATCGCTTGGGCAAAAATCTGCATCTGACTATTGGGCTGGATGCTAACCCGTACATCTCGAAAAGATACTGGCTCTCCCCCAGAAAGATTGGTGAGCTTTTCATCGGTGAGATTTTCGAGGCGTTGCTTGACTAAGGGAGCTTGGAAGGATTTATTGATATCAGCTTCTAGGAGGGTAACTTGGGCGATCGCCTGAGTCGGTTGCCGCAGATCAATCTTGCCACTAAGAATCGCACTAAAATCTAGGGAAACAGCATCGGTTTCAAACCACATTTCCTCCGTCCGAAAATGTTGGCGAATCACCAATCCCCGACCATTCATCTTGAAACTATCCACCGTACCTTGAAGGAGCTTGCTGGCAGGCTGGCAGCGCACGGATACCTGCACAGACTCGCTTTTGGTAAATAGATGGGTGATGGTTTTACTAGCAACAGCACTAACAAGGTCTTCTCCCCAATCTGCGCCTTTTTTGTCGTCGACACTTGGGTCCCCAAAGCTACGAAACATAAGTTGCTGTGCCATATTGTAAATTTTTACTATTTGTAACGGATAGTAACAAATTATAAACCATTCAGCAACTTAATATTTCGATAATGCTTCAATTCTTCCGTGAATTTAACTAAGAATTTAACTAAGAATTTAACTAAATCTTCCTTAGACTCCAAAGGACTTGCCGCAGCCGCAGGTCTGGTTAGCATTGGGGTTAGTAAACTGGAAACCCCCACCGATCATGGCGTTGCTATAATCTAGGACTAAGCCGTAGAGATACAACATACTTTTGGGATCGCAGGCAATCTTAAAGCCGTCGTACTCAGAAATATTATCGTCTTCACGAATGGTGTTGGGGTCGGCAAAGTCCATAGTGTAGGACATACCGGAACAACCGCCCCCCCGGACTCCCACCCGGAGACACAAATCTACTCCCTGCTGTTGACGGAGTTGGAGGAGATGCTGGAGGGCGTTGTCGGTGAGGCGAATACTTTGGGATCTGGTTTCTGTTGCTTGTACCATAGCTTTTTACCTAAATTTTTACCTAAATTTGCCGAAATTTACTGAAATTTGTCTGAGTTCTTGAGTCGATCGAATCTCAAATCTAATCTCAAGTTGATTTTAGCTCTCTATTCCACTAGCTAACTAATTTTAGCACCTTACACAAGAGGCTTTTATGCTCTCAAAAAGATAGTTAGGCATATTACCATTGCTATTTTTAATGAAGTTGTGTTAGCCAATCGATGATTAGGGGATTGACGATCGAGGGTTTTTCATCATGGGGACAATGCCCCGCTTGGGGAATGGGCTGGAAAGCCACGTTATCTCTGGTGTTTGCCAAGTCTTGATAAATTTTTGCCCCGGCGATCGGTGTCCATGGATCTTTTTCTCCCCAGAGAATTAACAAAGGACATTGAATTTGCGGTAACAAGTCTCTCGGACTATCCCCCGGCGGGCAGTGAGGACAGAAGCAAAAACCTGCTGCGCCCCCGGATCACAGCTAGGGGTGTAGAGGAGGTCTACCAGTTCTTCGGTAATTGCCTCTGGAGTGTAGTAAACCTGTTTGAGGGTGTTGCGAATCCGGTGTTTTTGGCGAATCTGGTTAAAGATAAATTTCCCAGTAGTCGGAGAACTCACCAACTTGGTAAAAAAGCCCATGACTAGGCGCAGGGGCAGATTCAATTCTTCGGGGCGATGGTTCAAGCCGCCGGCACAGTTGATCAGCACGGCTCCCCGGACTTTGGCGGGATGATGGGCAGCGACCATGAGACTTAATAGACCGCCGATCGAGTTGCCAACAATCACCATCGGCTGTTGAATTTTCTCTGTCCAAAAATCTACCAGAAGTTCTTCCCAGAGTTCCACGGTGTAATCTAGGGCTGGCTTGGCTGAGGCTCCAAAGCCCAGTAAATCTAGGGCAAAAACTTGATAACCCGCCTTTGCTAAGACGGGAATATTTTGCCGCCAGTGGTCGATCGCCGCCCCGAAGCCATGTACCAATAACAACGGCGTTCCCTGCCCTTTGGTAGTGTACTGAATCTTATATCCCCGCCAGACCCAAGGAGATTTTTCTGGAAATTCCCCGGCAATGTTGCCATGATCTTGATCTAAAATTCCCTGTGTATTCAAGCCTTTGCGCTCCTTCTTACTTCAAAATTTTTTAGAATTTCTTCGGGATTTCTTGAGAATTGCGCCCAATTTCTTCTCAATTAAAGTTTTTTAGGTTGCCGTCGACGAGTCGCAGCGATCGCACATTCCATACACCGTCACCTCGTAGCCTTCCACCCGTAAGCCCGGACGCAAATTTTGTAAATCCAAACCAAAAAATTGTTCCCAAGCAATATCTTCAATTTCTCCACAGCATTTGCAGCGAAAGTGGTGATGGGGAGCCACATTGGCATCATAGCGGCACACGCCCTCCTCTAGCAACACCTCTCGAATCAATCCCGCATCCCGCAAGGTTTGCAAAGAACTATAGACCGTGGCTTGGGAAGAAGTCGGCACATTTTGATTGAGAGCTTGCACAATCTGTTCAGCAGTGGGGTGATCGGCTCTAGCAAGCAAGTTTGCATAGACGGCAAATCGCTGGGGTGTCACCCGGAGACTCTTGGATTTTAAGGTGTGGACAATATTATCTGCTTGCTGTTGCATAGGACTAGGCTCCGCATAACCTCAGAATAATGAATTTGAGGATTTATTGAGGAAATTATTTGAGGATCATTAATAATAACTCTCCTGATTTAGGGAAAGTCACAATCTTTAGTTTTTCTTTGACTTTGTTAAAAATTTAATTTAGTTAAATCCTTGACTTATTCCTAAATCAGAATTATTCTGAATTATAACAGCTAAGACAAAGACTAATCAAGGTCAGGCTGTGCAGAAAGTATTGCAAATTACTAGAAACTATTTACTAAAGAGGTCAGTATGGCTGTTATCGATCGTGTACCCCATGTAGTGTTCAAGACCCGTGTGCGTGATGAATCCGTTGGTGGTTCCAACCCCTATCGTTGGCAAGACAAAACCACTGAAGAAATCTTTGGCGGCAAAAAGGTTGTAGTTTTCTCCTTGCCCGGAGCCTTCACCCCTACCTGCTCCTCCAACCACCTGCCCCGCTACGAAGAACTATACGAAGAGTTCAAGGCTCAAGGTGTGGCTGAAATCATCTGTGTGTCTGTCAATGATGCCTTTGTCATGTTCCAGTGGGGTAAAAATGTGGGCGCAAAAAATGTATTCCTGTTGCCCGATGGCTCCGGTGAATTTACCCGGAAGATGGGAATGCTGGTAGACAAATCCAATATCGGTTTTGGTCTACGTTCTTGGCGCTATTCTATGCTGGTGGATGATGGCAAGATCGAAAAAATCTTTGTTGAACCCGGTTTTGAAGATAACTGCCCCGTGGATCCCTTTGAAGTTTCTGATGCTGACACCATGTTGGCATACTTGAAAGGTACTGAGTCTACTGGGGTTTCTGAGCCTCGCCTCGCCTTTATTGGTTAGGTTTGACAGGGTTTAGTGATCAGGTGGGCTTTGCCCACCTACTTGTCTAGCTAACTGTTTTAGTTAAATGTCTAGTTAACTAATGTTGAGATTGAGTTGACCCATAGAAACTCCTAAGCAAATGTTCTAAAATAGGCACTAATCAACCACAAATTAATCAACTAATATCGATCGAGTCCACGTAAAGTAAATCTTGTTTCCTTCAGTTAGAACTTGTAGATGTGGGGAAGCTAAGCAAATTAAATTCTTAAAATTCTTGGGTCAGCGATGAAACTATCTAGTAAAAATCTTGATGTTGCTCTGAATACTGTCTACGATGCGATCGTGGTGGGCGGCGGCATGGGGGGGCTATCGGCGGCGATTTATCTAGCCCGCTATGGTTTGAAATGCTTAGTGATCGAAAAAGGTAAGGGTCGATCGCTGTGGATGCAAGATTTACGCAATTACCTCGGATTGGATCCCCACACTCCCGGACGAGATATTCTCAGCCACGGCACAAAGCAATCTCTAGACTGGGGGGCTGACCACCTCCGGGGCTATGTAGAAGAAGTCACTGATGAGGGAGAAACCTTTGCCGTGCGAGTCAAAGTCGGCAAAAAAGACAGTATCTATCCCGTATTTCGCAGCAAATATTTAATCTCTGCTTCGGGAGTAATTGATGTGCTGCCCCAGATTGAAGATATGCAAAATCTCTACGACTACGCTGGGTATACCCTGCACGTTTGCATGATCTGTGATGGTTTTGATATGTGGGATCAAAAGGCAGTGCGTGATTGCGGGGACAGAATCTCAAATTAATGCTGCCTTTGTGCTCAATTGG
>JAAUUE010000087.1 GCA_012031635.1 Coleofasciculaceae cyanobacterium SM2_1_6
ACAAATCTAGGCTTAGCTGGATCGGTAAATTCGGCTGTGACACTTTTTGCCAACTCTGCCGCAGTTTTATTGAGATAGTAGGCTTGATCGGCTAAATCATACTCAGCTAGCACGATCGAGGTTCCCCCAAAGGTATCCGTCTCGATCACATCCGCCCCCGCCAACAAAAAGTCCCGGTGTACTTTTGCCACCGCCTCCGGTTTGGTATGCACCAAATATTCATTACACCCTTCGTACTCTGCTCCCCCAAAATCTGCTGCCGTCAAGTTTTGGCTCTGCAAATTAGTTCCCATGGCTCCATCAAAAACAATTACAGGGCGATCGGGACTATGGAGATGAGCGAGAAAGGGGCTGTTCATAAAGGCGACAATTAAGTTCAACGTAATAAACTGTAATATTTAGCTTATCTTAGTTTCTAGTCAGTGACAATTGGTTAAGGAGTTTCCTTAACTTGTTGCTGTAGCCAATTTTCGAGGTCGGCAATCCCAGTAAAATCAAAAACTAGGTCTTGTAGTTCTTCTAATTGGTCGATCGATAAATTATCCAACTGTCTAGGTAAACTTTGTAGATTTATCCCTAAAAGCCTAACAATAGACTTCTTAATCGCAGCTAACCTTCCCTGTTGTAAGCCTTGTTGTAAGCCTTGTTGTAAGCCTTGTTGTAAGCCTTGTTGTAAGCCTTCTTGAATCATTTGGTTATACCAAGGCGACTCTCTAAGTATTTCCATATCCCACCTCATAATTTCTTGAATTATCTGTGTTTCTAGCACAAAACCAGCAAAGAATGCCAGTAAGGGTTCTAAATCCCTTAGTTGATCTTGATTTCGGAGTAACTGTACTGCTCTAGCTACTTTGGTTGGTTGATTGCCTCCTTGTAAAATTGGCACAAAAGGAAGGAGCGTGGGCAGGGGTTGCTGAAGAACTAAGTCTGCATCTATTTCCCAGAGGTTAATTACTCGATAATCCTGTCTTGCCTGCAATCCGAGGAGTTCTGATTGATAGAAGTTAGGAGTTGCGGCATTTCTGGGCGGCGGGAGAATATTCACTAATACGGGATAGGTAAGAAGTCCATAGCGTTCTTCAGCTAGGGCAGCGTAGAGTCTCATTCGCTGGGGCATTCGTCGATCGAACCGCAGTTGCAACTCAGTTAAGACCAGAAACTCTCCCTGTTCGGGCAGAAAGGCTTTTTGGAGGACATCTCCTTCCCGACTAATCCACTGAAAATCCGCAGATAGAAATTCAAGAGAGGTAATTTGAGTTAAGCCCGTCACCCATTGCAACCAAGCATCGGGGGCAAGGCTAATTAATCTTTTGCTGCCAATATCTGCTTTTTGAGCCATTCTGTTACGATAGTTTTGTCCTATGCATACTTATTCATACATACTTTTGTATAATTTCATGCCAATCTACCACTTTACTCATATCAAGAACTTGTCTTCTATTCTCAATTTAGGTGGATTAGTGGCAAATAGCAGGCTAAAACAAGAAAAAATTGATTATCAGGATATTTCTTATGAACAGATCCAAGATAGAAGAGGGCAGAAGCGAGTTCCTTGTGGCACTGGTGGATATCTACATGATTATGTTCCATTCTATTTTGCTCCCCGCTCTCCTATGCTTTTTACAATTCATAAAGGAAATGTTCCAAATTATCAGGGAGGACAAAACTCCGTTATATACTTAGTTGCCAACATAAACACAATAAAAGTTGAAGGTTTGGATTTCGTTTTTACAGATGGTCATGCTGCAATGGACTATGTTGATTTTTATACGGATATAGAAGCTTTAGCCTATGAAATTGATTGGGAACTGATGGAATCAAAATACTGGTCTAATACTGAAGACGATCCTAATCGGAAATATCGACGACAAGCAGAATTTCTGGTTCATCAATTCTTACCTTGGCATCTTATTCAAAAAATAGGAGTTATTAACACTAAAATTCAAATACAAGTTAGAGAAATATTACAAAGATTTAACAAACAAACCCCTGTTGAGGTTTATTCTGAATGGTACTACTAATAAACATACATAGTATAATTGTACTATAAAGCTGATTCAAGAAAGATGATGGAATTTAAGCAAGGTAACCTACTCGAAGAAAAGACTGAAGCCCTAGTTAACACTGTTAATAGTGTTGGAGTTATGGGTAAAGGTATTGCCCTGCAATTCAAACAAGCTTATCCTGAAAACTTTCGTCAGTATGAAAAAGCTTGTCGTGCCAAAGAAGTACAGCCCGGTCAAATGTTTACAATTCCTACAGGTAGCCTGCTTAACCCTAGGTACATCATTAATTTCCCGACTAAGCGTCATTGGAAAAATAAGTCCCAGATAGAAGATATTAAGAGTGGATTGCTGGCTTTAGTTGCAGAAGTTGAACGATTAGGAATTACTTCGATCGCTATCCCACCGCTAGGATGCGGCAATGGTGGTTTAGATTGGCAAGAAGTTAAGCCATTAATAGAGTCAGCTTTTGCCCAAATGTCAGATGTACAGGTAGTTGTTTTTGAACCATCAGGTGCACCCGTGGCTGAAAAAATGCAGGTTGCTACTAATAAGCCCAATATGACTCGTGGTCGAGCATTAGTTATCCATTTGCTAGAAGCTTATGGCATCCCCGGCTATGAATCAACCAAGCTAGAAATCCAAAAACTTGCCTATTTTCTCCAAGAAGCAGGGGAAATACTCAAGTTACCCTATAAAAAACACATCTATGGACCTTATGCTAATAATCTGAACAACGTGTTAGAAAAAATAGAAGGTCATTTTATTCGTGGATATGGTGATGGTACTGGTAGAGCGAGTATTTATGTATTACCAGAAGGTAGAGAAATGGCAGAAGCTTTTTTGGCAGCAGAACCACAAGCCAAAGAGCGTTTAGAGCAAGTTTGTAAATTAATATACGGCTTTGAAACGCCCTATGGATTGGAATTATTAGCTACAGTTCATTGGGTAGCGACTAAATATTCTGACCCAGCAAAAAATTGTGAAGAAGCGATCGCCCTTGTGCATGAATGGAGCGATCGTAAACGGAGGATATTTAAGCCAGAGCATATTCGTAAAGCTTGGCAACGTTTAGAAGGGCAAAACTGGCTTACCCAAAATTCAATTTGAAATTCTCCTATTTCTTTAATTTCGGTAATTGGCAAGAGATTCATAAAAAAATCCCTAGAATCCTTTTGAGAGATTAGGGATGAGGGTAATTCTGAGAATCATGAAGACTAAAGCATTTTTTCGAGGAATTGTTTAGCCCGATCGCACTGAGGATTACTAAAAAAGTCGTCAGGGGTCGCATCTTCAGCTAATTTTCCTTCGTCTAAAAAGAGAATGCGATCGGCTACTTCCTTGGCAAAGCCCATTTCGTGGGTGACGATCGCCATGGTCATGCCACTATCGGCTAAACCTTTCATCACATCCAACACTTCCTTCACCATTTCTGGATCCAAAGCGGAAGTAGGTTCATCAAAGAGCATGATTTCCGGCTGCATGGCTAGAGAGCGGGCGATCGCTACCCGTTGTTTTTGTCCCCCCGACAGGCGAGAAGGATAGACTTGGGCTTTGCTTTCTAGACCAACTCTTGCAAGCAGAGCCGATGCTTGTTGTTTTGCCTCAACTTTGGAAAGTTTTTTCACCTTGATCGGGGCATACATAACATTTTCTAAGACCGTCATGTGGGGAAATAGATGAAAGTGTTGAAACACCATGCCAATGTTTTGGCGGATTTTCATGATATCCACCTTGGGCTGGGTAATGTCTACCCCATCTACATAAATGTTGCCCTTGGTGGGGACTTCCAATAAATTCATACACCGCAGAAAAGTAGACTTCCCAGAACCCGAAGGTCCGATAATTGCTACCACTTCCCCTTTGTTAATCTCATTAGAAATACCCTTGAGAACTTGTAATTCCCCGAAGTATTTATGGAGATCATTAACCTTAACTGCTACGTTGTAATTTTCGTTCGAGGGCATAGGCTCCTGTGGTTAAACCCATAACAATTACGTAATAAATCAAAGCTGCCACCAGAATTGGCTCAAAGTAAATAAACTTCTCGGCGGCGACTATTTGCGATCGCCGGAGGATGTCTGTCACCCCAATTACGGAAACTAGGGTCGAGTCCTTGAGTAAGTTGATACTTTCATTTGCCAGAGCGGGCAGGATATTTTTCACAGCTTGGGGCAGAATTACATCCCACATCATCATTGAGTAGGGAACTCCTAGGGATTTTGCCGCTTCCCCCTGCCCTCGATCGACTGCCAGAATGCCCCCCCGGATAGTTTCAGAAATGTATGCTCCTGAATTCAAAGAAAAGGTGAACACTCCCGCCTCTAGGGGAGAAATGTTGTAGCCCGTCAACTGGGGAGTAGCGTAGTAGATCAAGGAAAGCTGTACTAGCAGAGGGGTTCCCCGAAATATCGAAGTGTAAACGTTAGAAAACCAAGTCAGGGGGGTAATGTTGGATATCTTGAATAGGGAGAGGACAGTTCCCCAAAGGAAGCCAAAAATTGTCGACAGGGCAGTGAACTGGAGAGTCAGGAGAATCCCCTGCAAAATAAAGGGAATATTGGGGATAATCCGACCAAAATCTAGATTCATCAATCACCCCTAAGCTTCCTTGTCAAACCATTTTTTCACCAGAGTCTCGATTTCTCCCTTTTCCTTCATCTGGGCTAGGACATCGTTAAAGGGTTTAACTAGGGGGGAGCCTTTGGGAAATGCGATCGCTGAACCAGAGGGACCTTCACTGGGGATGACGTTAAATTCTAACTCTGGGTTGGCTGCCACATAACCCTTGGCTACGGTATCTTCGATGATCGCCGCATCGATACGCTTAGATTTAATCTCTTGAATTAGATCTCCAATTTTGTTAAGGGGTTTGAGGTTAATTCCTTTAACAGTTTCTGCTGCTTTCTTCATATCTCCTTCTTGAATACTACCCAACTGGACACCCACCTGCTTTCCAGCCAAATTCTCTACTTTGGTTAGGTTGCTGCCTTTGAGGGAAACGATAGTATTTTTGGCTTCAAAATAAATATCTGTAAAGTCTACACTCTTCTTTCTTTCTTCTGTAGGAGTCATCCCTGCCATCACAAAATCAACTCGTTTGGCTTGGAGGGCGGGGAGCAGACCATTGAAGTCCATATCACTGATCTCGAGGGTATAGTTGAGTTGCTTGGTAATGTATTTAGCAATGTCTACATCAAAGCCAATGATTTCATTGTTGCCGCTCGCCGTATCCCGGTATTCGTAGGGGGGGTAATCTGCCGAAGTACCCATAACTAATTTTTGAGTACCGCTAGAAGTCCCTGCACCGTCACCACTACAGGCAGTAACAAGGACATTCATCGCCACAACTAGGGCGATCGCTAGGGTGAATAGCCAACTAAATTTTTTGATTTGCGTAATTTATATCAATCTCTTGATTTTTTGATTTGAACTTTTTGAATAATTTTAACTAGATAACCTGAATTGGCGAGTTAGATCAACCTAAAATCAAAAATCGGCAATATTTCATCGCTTTTTTTAGGTTGCTACCATGGCTACTTTAATCTTTGTTTGTAATCTGTTTCGTATATTTGCATACCGAGAAAATTTGCAGTACCACCTTGGGGATGGTCGTGATCTCCTACTCAATTTCAGTTTTCAATTCTAGCTCTCAATTTTCGTTGTGATTTTAATCTTCCTACCCCGGAAAATAGTTTGCTATCATGGAGTTCATCTACCTCCCAGCTATTAAGCCAGTTATTAAGCTGAAAATCTGGTGGTGACAGCGATCGATGGACAAGATCAACGGAAAAACAGATGATCCTTAAAATGATCAAAAAGATGCTCCCCATGCACAACACTCAAGAAACTGCCCTAGAGAATAACTCAGATACCTTTCTTGACAACCCTCTAGACATTAACTCCATCTCCCAGCATCGACCTACCAAAGTCCGCATTAGAATTTGTATCCCTCAAGAATATAATGGCGTGCCAATTATTTCCCGCTTGGTTTCCCATCATGAGGTAACAGTCAATATTTCGGCGGCTTCCCTAGAGACTAACTCCTGTAAGGATGGCTGGTTTGACCTAGAGCTAGAAGGTTCCAACCCCCAAATTCAGAGTGCGCTTACTTACCTTGACGAAATGGATATAGAAATTATCAATAAAACTGATCCAGAGGAAGATGGCTGGTAAAACATTTAGGCTAAAAAACAGTCATCAAAGGCTTGAAAGATGATTAGTAGTGGGATTTTTGCTGTTGTTTCTGGGCTTCTGGCTCTAGTTAGTCCCGTGGGCGTAGTTGTAGATCAAGTGGTAGCCGATAATTTTCGGAGTCGCCTGCACCGGGTAGAGCAGCTCCAAGTGAGAATTGACAATGCCCCAAGTTACCAAGTGGCTCAAGGACGGGTCGATCGCCTCCGGTTGGCTAGTCGGGGAGCATGGCTAATTCCAGAACTACGCCTTGACACCCTAGAGCTAGAAACTGATCCCATTAATCTTGATATTTCCCGGTTATCTGGGAATTTATCTGGGAATTTATCTGGAGCAACTGAAACCCCGTCTCTAGCTTCATCCCTCCTGCCCCCCGGCTTATTGCAGACTCCTCTAGGAGCAGGAATTCGGGTAGTAGTAACAGAAACTGATATCCAGCAAGCTCTCCAATCTCCGAGAGTGCAGAGTTTAATCAAAGAAATTGCCAGTGGTTTCTTGGGTAGTGAAGCGGCGACGATCGAGATTATCCCCCAAATTAAATTTCTTCCAGAGCATCGTTTTCAACTCCAAATAGATTTACAAACCCCCAATAATCCACCAATTAAAATTGATCTTATTTCAGGAATTACAGTTCTTGATGGTTCTCAATTTAACCTAGAGTCCCCAGTATTAATGATTAATGACTCGCCTTTACCTAGCTCTGTAATTACAGGTATCAGTCGAGTTTTTCTCGATCGCTTTGATCTCAAAAACCTAGAATCTAACGGAATTACACTGCGGCTGCTGCAACTCCAAATAAATCCTGATCAAGTAGAAATAGCAGCTTTTGTTAGTATTAAATGAACAGTTGTAGCGATCAAATCATTTTCTAAATTAGATTGCCTCTGGTCGGTTATTCCACCCGCCGGCGGCGGGTAAAATCATTTAGGACTGCTATAGTACAATTTAGAATAAACAGCTAAAAACATAAAGCCAACTAATCAACTAATTAATTTTAAGCTCTCAAATCTAAGCTCTCAAGTTAGTTAGTCTTTGTAGATAATAAATCTAAAATTAGATCGCCTAGGCTGTTTGTTGCGCTGATGGGGGATGCTAACTTAAATTGTACGTGGGTAAATTGTTGCTGGAGGCTATTGATTTGTTTAGCGATCGCATCAGTAATTCCGCCAGAAAATAGAAAATAGGGCAGAATGCCAATGGTTTGATAGCCTTGAGCTACTAACATTTCGACACAAGTTTCTAGACTAGGAGAAACAGCCCAATAAGCCGGAATTGCATTGATCTGTTGGGCTAGAGTTTTAATTGGTTGATGAGCGTGGTGATACTTACTGCCGTGGGCGAGAAGAATCCATACCTCAACTAAATCTGAGTTTGGAGAATTTACTATGGGATTTATAGAGCTTGTGGAACTTGTAGAATTTACAGGATTAACAGATCCTTCCTCGATCGCTTTTGTCGCTATCTGCTGCTCTATCAAAATCTCAAACATCCCACTATGGCTGCCTAAATGGGGTAATACTTGGAGCGTAATATTAATATTTGAGAAAGAACTAGATTCAAGGCTCGATCGAGCTAAGTTTACTTGATGGGGAATATCCTCCATCACATGGACTCCGGGCAAGAGAAATAGAGGCAAAATTAATATTTCTAGAGAAATAGTTTGTGAATTTATTTGTAAATTAGGTTGAGAATTAACTAGTTTGGAATCAATTAATTGATGGACAAAATTAGTGATTTGTTGATGTAATGGCTGCTCTCCTAGCTCTAGAACTGCTGTGTCGATCGTAGCATTAGATAGCTTTTGTTTTAGTAAATTAGCTAATTTTGCAGATGCTTGCTGGGGTCTGGGGTCACGGCTACCATGGGAGACAAGTAACAAATTAATCATTAGAATTTATTTGTATTTAAATTTATTTGTATAGAAAGTTTTCGATGGGTAAGAAATTTTATCAGTTAGGGATGGTTAATCATATTACCAAAAAAACTGCTCAGATCGTATAGTTGATGCCATCTATTTAAAATCTTTACTACATACTTAGATGGGAAAATAGCAACAATTATCAATCTTAGAAAAACCTTCCAAGTAATACGCCGCCGGAGAATAACGATATGAGAGGTTAAGGCTATTATGATTAGCTTTATAAATAAGCGTATGCCCTTTCTACCTTTTTGTTGATTAGGAGATTCCTCCAGACACTTAAAAGTCAAACAAATATAAACATTAATCAAACTATACCGCTTTAGGTATTGAAGAGTTGTAGGAGCTTGGGCAAAGGCATTATTAATTACCTTGAGAGTTTCCCGTTCTTGACGACCAATTTTGTTAGACATAGACCGGGGCGATTGCCGATACAGAATTTGGTGCAAAGGAACATCAATAAATTCATACTTAGAGCTTAATTTTATCCACATATCCCAATCTTCCGCAGCCCACAATGATTCATCAAAATCACCGATCTCATCTAGGGCTTGACGTTCAATGAGGGGATTAGAGCCAGAACCAACAATATCTCGTAATAATAAATAATCGTAAAGATTACCTCGTAAATTTGCCAAGGGAACATCGTATAAAATTTTACTATGCTCATCAATTCGACTAGTTCCACTATAGGCAACCGCAGCCGTTGGTGTATTTTGTAATGCTAGATATTGGGAGGCTAATTTATCAGGAGTCCATAGGTCATCGGCATCAAGAAAGGCAATATAATCTCCACTCGATCGCCTAATTCCCCGATTCCGAGTTGCCGATAGTCCCTTATTTGTAAAGGAATACAATCTAATACGCTGGTCTAGGTTTTCTTTAATTGATTTCTTGATAATTTCTTCGATAATTTCTACGGTACGATCGCTAGAACCGTCGTCAATAATAATTAACTCAAAATCAGTAAAAGTCTGAGCTAAAACTGACTCTATAGTTTCTTGGATAGTTTTTTCGCCATTGTAGACAGGAATAACTACAGAAATTTTAGGCATAATTTAGAGATGATAGATATACAGCAGATTTCAAATTGCTAAAGATAGAAATAATGTTTAAGTTCTGCTTTTGTTGACGTTCTTCCCGTAGGATAGAGGGATTTAGAGAGATTGTCTAGCCATGTCTATATAAAAAAACGCTGTAGACTTACAAAGATGATGGAAATGGATTAGATTAATAGGCTACCCTTAATAGGATTAAATTAAGTTTATGAATGAATTAAATTAAGTTTATGAACAGGTTAAATATGAATATTCGTGTAACTAAGAAAATGTTCTACCTTTAATAATGCTTTAAATTTATTTAAAATCAACAACTGTAATTTGCGAGAAAACAACAGCATCATGAGAACCCTTGCCAGAATTTTCCATGTAACTTTCTGCTTGATAGGAGAGATGTCATATACCAACATTTTGATCAAGACCCTTAAGCCCTGCCAACCCCGGTAATGACTGGGGATACCTTCGAGGGATTTGTAGGTGATATAACGGTAAATATTCGTTAAGCTGAGTCGCCTTAAGTATTGTAAATCAGTCGGAGCCAGATCGAAGGCTTTTTTTAGGGTTCTCGTAGTTCCCCGCTCTTGCTGGGCGAGTTGACTAGAGAGGGAATTGAGCGATCGGCGGTAGAGAATCTGCACTTGGGGAACGGCGACAAATTGATATTTCTTCGCCAAACGAATACAAATGTCCCAATCTTCCGAGGGCTTGGTGAATTCATCGAAAAAACTATTAGTATCTTGATCAGATGCTTGGATGGCAAATAGGGCTTCCCGGCGCACAAGAAAATTTGAACCTGAACCAAATAAATGATAGAGCAAAGCATGGGCATAAACATCGCCACTGGGACCTTGAGCCGACGCATGGCGGAGAAAATTTCCCTGCTCATCAATCCAATCTGTCCCACTGTAGGCAACGGCAGCTTGGGGATTATTTACTAGGGCTTGATATTGAATTTCTAGCTTATCTGGAGTCCACAGATCATCCGCATCAATGAAGGATAAATAGGCTCCTTGAGATTTGATAATTCCTCGGTTACGACTAGTTGCTGGACCACCGTTGGGATAGGAATAGAAGCTAATTCTTGGATCGGAAATTCGTTGAACAACTTCTACGGTACGATCGCTTGACCCGTCATTAATTACAATTATTTCTAAATCCCTAAAAGTCTGCGCTAAAACTGAATCGATCGTCTCTCGAATAGTTTTCTCGCTATTATAGGCAGGAATAATTACAGAAATTTGGGGCATAGTTCTTTAATTGTGGGGATAATTACCGAAGAATTATCAACGTACCGACAAAAGGGAATTGATTGAGTCCAAGTTGTGTACCAATTTTGATTTTTACCATAGGAATTGGGCAGAAAAATATGGGGAATTTCTAATAAAGTACAGAGAATATGTCCATGCAAACGGTTAGTAATTACAAAGGGAAATCGGTTAAGCTGATAAATAGATTTATGCAAATAATCCCACGAAATCTTCAGCATTTCTGTATTCTCCACGGTAGCTGATAAATTTGTAAACATGACACTGTAGGGATGATCATGATCCCAAAATCCCCTAGATAACCAACTCATAGATTGAGCTAGTCGCTGCTGCCAAAGCTGGCGATAAATCCTTACTACTCCCGGTAAACGCCAATACCAAGCAGACTCTGGGGTAATGTGCGATCGATGTAAATAGTTATCTGGTGGCAGCCAATCTTCTATAACTAATTTGGGTAGTTGGTTAACTAAGAGATTAGCTGAAGGATTAGAACCAGAATTAAATAATTCTAAGACTTGAGAATTTAAGCTGCTAACTATTTCTTGGTCATCTCGGCAATGGTAAAGAATATGATTTTGTTGCTGCCAATTAGTTCTAAAAAACTTTAATCCCGGCAGATCAGCTAACATGAATGCCATATCTGGAGCGAGGATAATCTGACAGTTGGAAAAGTAAGTTCTGGCTAATTGTTGGCTGTGGCGATCGCGGACACAGATGGTTAAATTGGGGTGATGATTAAAGATTTGGGCAGCTTGTTGAAGTTTTTCCGGGGCTTGAAAATAAATTGTTTGGGGGAGAATAATAATCCGATGCTGGGGATATTTTTGGATGATTTCTTCTCGAAATGTCTGCTGTTCGTACCACAAGTCCCCCAGATTACCACCGCCTTGTAACAGGATAGTTGTGTTCCCGGAATTATTATTTAATTTTTGATCGAATATTTGGGAATTATGATTCTCGATCGCTGATAAATAGGTTAGTTTAATCTGGGAATTTTTGAGTAGATAAATGATTGTCCCTAAACCAATTAAATGATCACCGACATTAGCGTAGTCTGGATAATTTAGTAAGACACATTCCCCTATCTCTCCTAATTGTGCAAGAGAATTTTCTAGTTGTAGCTTAATGGCGATCGCTGAAGATAACGGAGATGAAGTTAAGCTCATGATTAAAGCTGGTGGAAAAAGTATTATAAAGCTGAGTAAAGTAGGCAATGCCCACCTTCTGTTTATCTATAAAACCATTTGTAAAATTATCTATGAAATTATCTGTGAAATTATCTATAACTAACTAAAATCGATAAAATGGGCTAACCATGCAACCCCAAAGAAATATTAATTCACAATCACTAACTAAATCTCTTTTCCCCGGCAAATAGTAACGCAGTAAATGCTTGACAATTCGTTTTAGATTACCATAAATAGTCCTCAAAAAAAGTACAGGTTTTTCCTTTGGCGGAACAGTGATCACAGCCAAATTGTAGGTAGCTAAACCACAGCTTTGGGATAGGTTCATCAAGTATTTTCTGGTCAAGCGCCAGGGGGGAATTTCATGATCTATTTCCAAATTCGGCTCATACCAAATTTTCCATCCAGCATTGTGCATATACAAAAGAGGCTCATAATCTTCACCCCGTGCCATTTTCCCCGCCGTATTGCCCAGAACTTTTGGATTGTGGGGGACACTATCTAACCAGGCTTGCCGCCGGACAATCAAGCCAGCACCGGGGGGCAGATGCAATCTTTCGGGGACGTAGGCGTGGGCTGTTTCACCGTGGTCTCGAATTGCCATGTAAGACTGGATTCTTTCAAAATTAGCTGGAGGTGGAGTGGTAAATTTTCCGTGAATTTTGCCATTAAAAGCCCCGACTTCTGGATGCTCAATCCCGGCTTTGTAGGCACTAATTACCCAATTTTCTTTAGGTAAATTATCATCATCAAGAAAGCCAATTAATTCACTAGTAGCAACTTGAACTGCTCGATGTCTAGCAAAAGTTGCTCCTTGCTTTGTTTCTAGAATATAGGTTAATTCAGAGCATAAATCCCAATTTTCTTGATAGCTTTTAACCACTGCCGCAGTTTGATCTGTGCTGTTATTATCCACCACAATAATTTCCCATTTCAGAGATTCTGTCCCTAGTTGCGATCGCAGCTTATCCAATACTTTTGGTAAGCGTTCAGCACCGTTATAGGTAGGAATGGCTACAGTAAAATCTTTAGTCATAGCTATTAAAATTCTTACCTTATACCTTTAATATCTTTTACTTTTCACTTTTACTTTTCACTTTTACTTTTCACCTTTCACCTTTTACCTTTTACTTTTTACTTTTTACTTTTTACCTTTTACTTTTTACTTTTCACCTTTTACTTTTTACTTTTTACCTTTTACCTTTCAAATACCCCTTACGCCACAGAAAAAATGGGCTAATCAAGCTACTAGTCAGCAATTCTAGCTCACAGGCGGCTACTAGGTCTGTTTTTACTTTAGTTCGGTGTTTGAGGAGATGCAGCAGGATTTTTTTGAGATCATTCACCATGTAGGCAAGAGTCAGCAGATATTTTTTGATCCCGTGGGTGGCGATCGTCCTCGTGACATAGCGACTATAGCCAATCCCCCGGAGGAAAGGAATTAAATAATCTCTTTCCAAACGAGCCGCCGGAATTTTATGGGTAATTTCCATAGCTGGATTGTACCAAATCTCCCAAGGGCTGCCTTGAATATAGCTCAACATTTCCAAATCTTCACTAGTCAGCATATTTCCCTCAACTCTGCCACTCAGAGTCATCTCGGCAGGAATATATTGCTGCCAAACGGCTTTTCTGACCACTAAGCCCGCAGAGGGGGGCAGGAGGCGACTATTTTTTTTGTATAGCAGAGGAATTGATCCCCGTTCCGTGATTGCTAAAAATGGGGCGATGCGGGCAAAATTGGGCGGCGGCGGCACAGCATAATCGGCGTGGATTTGGCTGCCGTAGGCTCCAGCTTGGGGATGGGTTTGGGCAAAATCTGCCACGGCACTCACCCAGTGGCGATCGGGAATAGTATCATCATCCAAAAAGGCAACTAGTTCCCCCTGTGCTTCCCCAAAAGCCCGATGGCGAGCAAATCCTGCTCCCTGTTTCAGTTCTTGGCAATACCGCAGCCGAGGCAGGAGGGTTTGATAGTGGCTAATTACTGCTGGCAGATTGTCGCTACTGTTGTTATCAACCACCAGGATCTCCCAAGCAATCCTCTCAGTATCTACCTGTCTCTGGAGTTGCTGCAAAACCTCTGGCAATCTAGCAGCACCGTTATAGGTAGGAATAGCAATGGTAATATCCATTACAGCAGTTTTATTAAAGAAGATTAAGTCCGGGGTAGTAGTTGGGCATAGCCGAAGTTGGAGTTAAATTGCCGACACCAGATAGTGACACTGGCAAATTCCGCTAAATTTAGATCCGCCGGGATGGCGTAGCGTTGGCTGCCGCTAGTGCTTTGGAGCATCCCCAAGGAAATATAATCCTGCTCTCGGATGCCTCTATTTGGGGGTTGATTTTGGCGGGTCAAGATCACAAACAAGTCGGGACCACTATCGGTTTTGAAGGCTTGATCAAATTCAATAAATCGTGACCCATTTTCGGTAATAATCCTTGCCCCGCCTAGGGTTTCGTGTTCGGCGTTGACGAAGGCGCCCGATCGAGCCATTACCGGAGATGTTACCGGAGATATTGCCGGAGATATTGCCGGAGATGCTACCGGGGCAGTAGAGGCAATGGGTGTTGTTTGAGCCGTTGCGGGGGCAGCAGAGTTGCTGGTCGATCGCCCCTCCTGAGCCATGCAGCCAGTCCCGAAAAGTATCATCAAAAAGGCTAGGGCTGAATATTTCATAAGCTAGGATGTTGCGGATGAGTAGATTTGTTGTTTTTTAACTACATTAAAACTTACGCACTGTTAACGAATGATCTGGAATTTTGCACATTTTTGCCGTGGGCTGAGCATATTTGCCGTGGGCTGAGCATATTTGCTGTGGGCTGAGCATATTTGCTGTGGGCTGAGCAGATTTACAGTAGGCTGAGCATA
>JAAUUE010000088.1 GCA_012031635.1 Coleofasciculaceae cyanobacterium SM2_1_6
AAACATCATGAAAGTTAAATATGATCCTGAAGCAGACATTCTAATGCAAATATTCCCTTTGATCAACTGTGCCAACTTTTATCTAGCCTAGGTTTTGTAGAACGTATCCGTGGCAGCCACCATATTTTTTCTAAGACAGGAATTGAAGAAATTTTGAATCTTCAACCCCAACAGGGAAAAGCCAAAGCCTATCAGGTCAAGCAAGTTCGGACTATGATCTTGAAATATCAAATGGGAGAAAATAATGACAATTCTGGCGTTGCATAATAGAGGTATGAATTGAGGAGATGTAAAATGGAATGTCCAGAGTGTAAATCAACCCATATCCGTAAAAATGGTCATAAGAAAGGCAAACAGAATCACATCTGTGTAAACTGTGGTCGTCAATTTATAGATAACTATAATACTCCTAGAGGCTACAGTGATGAAATCAAACGAGAATGCCTAACAATGTATGTGAATGGTTCTGGTTTTAGGCATATTGAACGAGTAAAAGGTGTTCATCATACAACTGTAATCAATTGGGTGAAAGCAGTAGGAAAACTTCTGCCCGAAGCCTATAGTCCAGAAACAATTCCCGAAGTGGGAGAACTGGATGAACTGGAGACTTTTGTTGGTCAAAAAAAAACAAAATCTGGCTGTGGACTGCGCTAGACCACTTTAAGCCAGGGATATTAGGGTGGGTATTAGGAGACCATAGTGCCGCAACATTTCGTCCTTTATGGGAATTGGTCAAAGCATGGAGATGTTACTTTTATATAACGGATGGATGGTCAGTATACCCCTGTTTTATTGCGGATGAAGACCAAATTATTAGTAAAACATATATGACAAGAGTCGAGGGTGAAAATACTAGATTGAGGCACTACTTAGCTCGACTTCACCGTAAAACGCTCTGCTATTCTAAGTCTACTGAAATGTTAGGATATTCAATCCGTTTACTAATCCATTATCTCAAGTTTTGGGAAGTTCCTATTCCCGCCTAATTCATACCTTGATTCAGCAACGCCAAAGTTTGCATAGATTTTCAGCCCATTTACCGCCGGGAAAACTTCTTCGGGGGAACTCCGGGCTAGGTCAGGGTGTTCCAGCCAGATATTCACAGCTTTGGTCGCAATATTTAATTCCCAAATTGCCCCACGGTAGGAATCAGCGATCAGGTAGCGATCGTCCTTGAGTTTAGTCAAGCCATTTAGAAACAATGCTTCTGGTAATTTTGCAAGAAGTTCGATCGTCCCATCGATCGCAATACGCCAGACTACAGAAGTTCCCTGTTCATCCCAACCGGAGAGGAGTAAATCTCCCTCTGGGGTTAGAGCTAACCCTGTGGCTTTGCCTTGGACGATCGCCTGGGTGACGGGAACGCCATCTGTATCAATTCGGATTACTTTCCCTTCCTCATGACTAGTAATAAACAAAGCATTATTCCCGTCTACCACAATACTTTCTAAAAATGTATTCAGGGGAAATTCAGCAATAATTCGGGCAGGGACTAGGGCTGTGGCTGTTTCCATCATAAATTTTGCTCCAATTTTGCTAGTTTTATTACTTGGTCAAATTACTGGTAGATTATTTCTGTTTCAAACTCAGAGGGAGCTTGGCGATGGAGGGTGAGGTAGGATTGGGCGATCGCATCGGGGTCAAATAACTCCCGCTCCAAATCCCACGATCGCACATAGAGGTTGATTCATTTTTTTACTCCTAACTTATTTCAAAATCATTGGGGTGAGTACGGGAGCCATTAGCATTTCAAACTCCAAATTAGTAGCACTGACGATATTTTCAATGATTTTGCCATCTTCTATTCTGGCGACATGGGTTTCATCGAAAAGAATTAGGCGATTGGTGGCGGCAATCCCATAGTAATCCTGAGCATGGCGTTGGCGAGATTGAAATCTGGTTACAACTCTCGTACCGTCAGTGGAGCTAAATTGATCAACAATATGCACAGGAGATTCAGCAGGAAAGGCGGCTACAAAAGAGAGAATAATCTGCTTGTATTCTTCTAGTCCATCGATCGCTCCCATTGGTTTTAACCCTGTGTAGCCTTGGATATTGGGGTGAGCAGTTGCATCAGCAGCAACAAGGTCAGCCTTACCCAGAAAATCTTCGATAAAGCGGGTAACAATTTGTTGGTTAGTTTCCATGACTTTATTTTGCAAGATGAAATTTTATGATAAATAATCAATACCACCAACAGTTAATAGTTACCAAATAGATACTAAGAAGATTATGGTTGCCAAGAAATATGCCTGTCCCGTGGAGTTTACGATCGATCGCATTGGTGGCAAATGGAAATGTGTAATTCTTTGGTGGTTGCGGCGGGGCAGTAAGCGCTTTGGGGAGCTTATGCAATTGATGCCAGAAATTAGTCAAAAGGTGTTAACAGCGCAATTACGAGAATTAGAAGCAGATGATCTGATTAAGCGCCAAGTTTTTGCCGAATCACCGCCACGGGTGGAATATTCCTTGACAGCCAATGGGGAAACCTTACGACCAATTTTGGAGATGATGTGTCATTGGGGCAAAGCTAACGGCAAGGAACACCAATTTGGCTCTGCCCCTTTGCGGGGCTTGCAGATTTTAGTAATAGGAAATGCTCTATTTAATCAAAGAATGGCAGGGGAATTGGGTGATTTACAAGGCGCAAAGGTAGTGACAATTTCTGGAATTACTGAATTTGGGAATCGTGGCTTTGAAGATATGCAAAATATTCAAAATATTCAAAATATTTATCCAGATGTTGTTTTAATTGATTTCAGTTTTCAGGAAGATTTCAGGCAACTAAAAATGCAACTTAAAAAACTAGAAATAAGCCCAAAAAAACCCATTAAAATAATTGCTATAATTACAAATAATCAAGAGGACGATCGAGCATCTGCCCAAGGAATTAATCTTCGGTTAAGAGAACCAATAGATATCCCTAAACTAGTGGAAATGATCCATACCCCAAACCGAGGAGAGCGATCGTAGCCTATTACTCAATTGCCACAACTAATTTCTGCTTTTGTTATAGTAGGTAGAGAAAATCACTAGTTCCCAAAATATCTAAACCTGACTTTCCCAACCTAGGGAAGCGATCGCTTCCTCTCTGTGCATCTAGCTCATCAGTTTCACCATCCGGCTACATTCTGTCATTACAAATCTTTAGGTAATTCAAAAATCAAACCAAATTGAGAAACTATGCTCCCCCAACCATCAGACATGCTCCCGGATATGAGTGATGAGCTAGCAAAATTAAAGTGCCAGATTGCCCAACTAGAGGCTCAAAATGCCGAGTATGAACGTTCAGATCAGGTATTGCGGGCGATCGTGGAAGGAACTGCCGCCGCCACCAGTAGTGATTTTCTGCGTCTCCTCGTCCGAAAATTAGCCGCCGCCCTCAAAGTCCGCTACGCTTTTATTACTGAATGTACAGACCCCAAGCCCGTCAAGCAAGCCACCAAACTCCGTACCTTGGCATTTTGGATGGGGCAAGATTTTGGGAATAATTTTGAATATGCTGTCACCGGGACTCCCTGCGAAATTGTCACTGGGGAGAAAAGCTGCTGTTTCTACCCGATCGATGTCCAAGCCCTATTTCCCGAAGATCAAGATTTAGTAGACCTACAGGCAGAAAGCTACATCGGTATTCCTCTGCTAGATTCGGCGGGTAATCTCCTAGGACATTTGGCTGCCTTGGATGATAAACCCCTAGAGAATCGAGAATATTTAGAGTCAATTATGCAAATCTTTACAGCCCGGGCGGCGGCAGAGATGGAGCGCAAGCAGGCAGAAGAAGCTTTGCAGGAATCTACCCAACAATTAGAAAAAGCCCTACATGACCTCAAGCAAGCCCAATCGCACCTTGTTCAAAGTGAAAAAATGTCAGCCCTTGGACAACTGGTGGCGGGGATTGCCCACGAGATCAATAATCCGGTGAACTTCATCCATGGCAACTTGTCCCCTGCTCAACAATATATTCAAGATTTACTAGAGCTGTTGCAACTATATCAAACTCATTTCCCGGAGACTCCAGCCGAGATTCAACACAAAATGGAAACCGTTGATCTGGAATTTTTGCAGGCGGATTTAGTTAATTTGCTGGCTTCGATGCAGGTGGGAACCGAGAGAATCCGGGAAATTGTCCGATCGCTCCGCCTATTTTCTCGCCTCGATCAAGCAGAGATGAAAGCGGTCAAAATTCATGAGGGGATTGATAGTGCGTTGATGTTATTGGAGAGCCGACTGAAGGCAACTCAAGAAAAACCAGCAATTACTGTGATCAAAGAGTACGGCGATCTGCCCTTGGTGGAATGTTATGCAGGACAACTCAATCAAGTATTTATGAATATTTTGGTCAATGCCATTGATTCTTTGGAGTCACACTATGAAATTAATAGTTCGATCGATACTCTAACTGATCACCCCGAAGCATCACCCAGAAAAACCAGCCCAATTCCCACCATCAAAATTCGCACCGAAGTTTTAAGTCTCGATCGGGTTTGTATTAGCATTAGTGATAATGGTTTAGGCATGGATGAAAGTATCCAAAGTCAGCTATTTAACCCCTTTTTTACGACTAAACCTGTAGGGAAGGGTACGGGGATGGGGATGGCGGTGAGTTATCAAATTATCACCGATAAACACAAGGGAGAGATTAACTATGTTTCTGAGGTAGGCAAGGGCACAGAAGTCTCGATCGAGATTCCTATTCATCAATCCAACAGTGATGATCCAGAATCAAAAGTAAGGTAACTTCACAATAACAAGATAGCCCAGCCAAAATATTGAGACCTAAATATTGAGACCTAAAATTCACTCTTGTTGAGGGTAGGCTAAAATGGGTAAGTAATTTTATCCAAAGAACTGATGCTATCCAAACTACGAGTTCAACACTACAAAAGTCTCTTTGATACTGAAGTTGATCTAGAACCACTAACAGTATTCATTGGGCCCAATGGCTCTGGCAAATCAAACATCTGTGAAGCTCTAGCAGTACTATCCATCTTCCTAAAAAATCTTGTATTCAACATAGATGCGAAGAAAGTCATAAATCTTTTTACCTTATCTTTGCAATCTGTAACTAATAGTAAAGCTAGCCTTGAATCTAAATTCTGGCAAGGAAAGTTAGATATTATCCTATTTGAAGTTACTACTCTTCCCTCTTTGATAGAAACTAATACACTATCAAAAATATCAACCAGTATTAATTATCGTAATCAACAAGCATCTATTGATCTTCCTAGACACCTCATTCACAATTCAAATAAAATAAGCATTACTGATGATTCTGTAAGCAACTTAAGACAATTTCTTATTGAGAGTAAATACTTCGATTCTCTAGTTGAAAATGACTTAAGAGGAGTTAGCATTTATGATTTCTCTCCTATCAGTTTGGTAAATAATACTCCTGCTGATTTTATGGAAAGATCAGGACAGGGAATTGCCTACGCCTTAGTTGATATTTTGCATTCTAATCGTGAGGGTTTTGATGAGTTAGAGGAGCGATTCAGGCAACTTGTTCCCAACATCAAAAAAATCTTATTGCCCCGTGGAAGTGTTCGGGATGCAAGAAATCTTTCTCTATCACCTAGGGATTTTGAAGCTCGTCAAAATACTTTTTCTTTGGAACTAATTGATAAATATTCAGAGCATCATATTCCGGCTTCAGATATATCCGATGGAACTCTGAGAATATTAGCTTTCTTGACAGCTTTGTACCAAGAAAATACTCCTAGTATTATTTGTTTTGAAGAACTAGAAAATGGTGTTCATCCTTGGTTATTGAGTAAAATGATGGAACTCTTAAAAATTGTTTCGACAGAAGGAATTACAGGAAAGCCTGTGCAGGTTTTGATTACGACCCATTCACCTCTCTTGCTAAATTATGTAGAACCCCATCAAGTCCGGGCTGTTGAATTAGATGAGGAAGGAAAAACTCAAGTTCATGCCTTACCCACCGATTCTGTACGTTTTCAAAAAGCCTTAGAAGCTTACGATGGTTCCCTTGGCGAGCTTTGGTTTACCAATATATTTGGAGGTAATCCCCAATGATTCGCCCGATTAAAATTGGGTTAATTGCTGAAGGACAGACAGAATTAGGAGCAAGTAGTCCCTTTATTAGACCTCAAGATGGAGGAAAAGTTATTGAAGAGGAAAAAGAAGGTGCATTGCATACTTTGATTAGAAGAGAATTAAAAAGTATTGGGTTATCTGATTGTGAATTTGTGCATAGGCATCCTACACTAAATGAGCGTAAAACTAGTCAATTAACAGGTGGTTATTCAATTCTAAATCCAAGATATCTCAAGCAAATTTTAATCGCATGGAAACCGGAAGAAGTAGATATGATTGTTATTGTAGCTGATGCTGATGATGTTCTAGAAAAACGGCAACGTGAGCTAGAGATCGCTTTGCAGACAATTAGAGATAATCATCTAGATAAAGATGAGAAACTAGTTAGTAATCGCAGTGTTGGAGGATTAGCAATTAGGGATTTTGAGGCTTGGCTATTGGCAGATTTTGAAGCTGTTTCTAGGATTCTGGGTGAGAAGATTGATCAAATGACAGATTTAGAAAATTTTGTAAATTCCAAATATACTTTAGAAAATGCGATCGCTCAATCATCCTATCTTGCTGAAAATGTAAGTAATCAACGCCTCCTCCAAGTTAAATGGAACTTAGCTTTTGAGATTAATCTCGTTATTCTTAAGTCTTTATGTCCACAAGGTTATGGAACCTTTGCTGAGAATTTAACCAAGGTCGCTGAGGTAACGAATCAGGTTTTATTGAGAGAAAATTAAGTTTTGGGAGTCAGCATGATTAATTGCTGTTTTTGGAGCGATCGAGCCGATGTTAAATCTAGTCCCAACTCATCGACAATCTCGCCCACATTTCTATCCCCATGACAAGCTCGCAATAAAGTCGCCTCTTCCGGTGTCAGGTGGACTACTTGATAATCATAGTTAAAGACCGCCAGACCATCTTCCCAACCACTGAGACAGGGATTGCGATCGGGAATTGCTGCCCGAAGAACCTCATCCTCAGACCAATCGGCAATGGGTAGGGGCGGACGGCTGAGGAAAAACTCATAATGGGCTACTTCGGGATCAAGAAGTTCGATCAGGCGATAAATTTCCCACTGGTCTAAGTGCTTCGATCGTGCCCCTAACTCTGGTTCCTGCCCAAATAATCTTTCTAGCTGCCAAAACTGAGGGTTAGAAAAGCCCACAAATTCTAGCCCCGAAGCTGCAATTAATTCCCGTAAAGATTTAATGTTGTAGTCAATTTCTTGGGGATGGACATACATATCTGCAAAGCATTCATCCCGTTGATTTTCTAGCGCCCACCGCTCTTTTTCTCTTTGCAACAGTCGATTATTTTCCGGCAGAGAGGCAAAAATCTTCCGTCCCAAGCTCACCCCATCCTGATAGTTGCCTCTCTTCTCCCCTTGGAGAAGAGCGATCGCCTTTTGCATCAAGGTAATTTCCCACCTGCCCAACTCTCCATAGACAAAAATATGCAGCAAGCCACCGGGAGCCAGTTTTAGAGCAAGATTTTGAATACCTCTCAGGGGATCCTCTAGATGATGCAAAACTCCGACACAATTAATTAGATCAAATTCCCCCGGCAAGTGCCCCACATCGTAGAGGCTCAACTGCTGAAATTCCACTCGCTCCGCCTTGGATCTACTACACCGTTCCCTTGCTACCTGCAAAGTTCCAGAACTAATATCGATCGCCGTCACTTCTGCCAAAGGATTGAGATGAGCCAGATATTCCGTCCCCACCCCAGTCCCACACCCAGCATCAAGGATCCGGACATCTTGGCGATCGGGCTTCCGTCCAGTACAAAAATTGTAAGCCGCCGACCAGTTCCAACGCCAGTTATAACCGGGGGGTGGTTCATCTAGTAGAGGTTCCGGGGGGAAAGGGTAAGTATCATAGAGGCTCTTAACAGCAGCAGTGACGTTATCAGTGTTCATTACAGTTATCAGGGAATAGGAGGTATAGGGAGGTATAGGGAGGTAAGGGGAGGTACAGTTATCAGTTAGCAGAAAAAGTAAAAGGTAAAAAGGTAAAAAGGTAAAAAGAAAAAGTGAAGAGCCAGTTTTTCCTTTCTACTTTCTACTTTCTACTTCTAAGTTAACTGTTTACTGTTCACTGTTCCTTGTTTACCAGACTGATTCTAAGTCTAAGACAAAATGTGGAAGCACCGAATCCCCTGATACCTGAAAAGGTCGATCGAGTATTTCTACTTCCTGCTGGGGACGATAAATTTCTACTTGCTGCGATCGACGATTAATTAACCAGCCTAACCTTGCCCCGTTATCAAGATATTCCTGCATCTTGGCTTGAGCTTCTGGCAGACTATCACTAGGAGAAAGCAACTCCACCACAAAATCTGGACAGAGAGGCGGAAATTTCCTTTGTTGTTCCGCAGTCAGAGCATTCCATCTCTCTAATTTGATCCAAGCAGCATCAGGAGAACGGTCTGCCCCATTGGGAAGTTTGAACCCGGTGGAAGAGTCAAACACTTTTCCCAATTTATTTTGCTGATTCCAAAGCCAAAGTTGGGCAGTTAACCCAGCATTACTACTCCCTGTTTCGCCCCGGCGGGTGCCATGATAATTAATTCTCCCTTGGCTGTGCGCTCTAATCTAATATTTTCGTTTTCTTGAGACAACTGGAAAAACTGCTCATCGGTTAGCTCAATAATCGGCTTGAGGTTGAGGGTCAGGGTCGTCATAAAAGTTTGTTTTTTAGTCTAAGGCTTGCCTAAGTTTTCTGCACAATTTTATACATTAAACTGTAACACGCAAACCCATTCTTAGTAAGCATTCTAAAAACTGTCAATAGACATTATATAATTTGTGGCATGGTGAGCATACATTATTAAACATAGCACTAGCCATAAAGATTACTATCTTGGTATTTACATGTTATACCATCTCAACATTGACATACTATATTTATGGAACTTAGTATTGAGATTGCCCTCCAGTTATTTTTCGCAGCGATGCTTGCTGGTTGGGTAGATACGATCGCTGGGGGCGGCGGACTCATAACTATCCCGGCGATGTTAACCCTTGGCATTCCTCCAGCCGTTACTTTAGCAACTAATAAGGTTCAAGGCAGTAGTGGAACTTTAGTAGCCTCTCTATATTTTTTGAGAAAAGGAGCCATAGACCTACAGAAAAGTAAATGGTCAATTCTCATGACATTTATCGGCTCTATTGTGGGGGGATGGCTCGTCCTCCAAATTAATTCCGAGGCATTAAAAACAGTACTTCCGGTGTTATTAATATTAATGGGTTTATATTTTCTACTCTCCCCCACCGTTGAGGATATCGATCGAGAACCACGTATTCCCTACGCCCTATTTTCGGCTTTTGTGGCTCCACTTTTAGGATTCTATGACGGTTTTTTTGGACCTGGAACTGGTACCTTTATGACCTTAGCTTTTGTGGTTTTATCTGGCTATAGCCTATCGAAAGCAACGGCAAATGCCAAGATTCATAACTTCACTAGTAACTTTTCAGCACTACTTTATTTTGTATTATTTGGAAAAATTTATTGGGGAGTAGCCCTAGTGATGATGATTGGACAAACTATTGGCTCTTATCTAGGTGCAAAGATGGTGACAGAGAAAGGTGTCGCCCTAATTAAACCCGTCGTAGTTACTGTTTGTTTCTTGATGTCTATGAGATTATTACTGAAGTTTTAATACACGTTATTTATGTTTTTATTTTAGGGATATGCCTTGCTCACTTACCAGATTGATGCTAAATCTAAGGCAAAATCTAGAAGCACCGGATTACCCGATACCTGAAGGGGGCGATCGAGCATTTCTACTTCCTGCTGCGGGCGATAAATTTCTACTTGCTGCGATCGACGATTAATCAACCAGCCTAACCTTGCCCCGTTATCAAGATATTCCTGCATCTTGGCTTGAGCTTCTGGCAGACTATCACTAGGGGAAAGCAACTCCACCACAAAATCTGGACAGAGAGGCGGAAATTTTCTTTGTTGTTCCACGGTTAAACTATTCCATCGCTCTAGTTTGAGCCAAGCCGCATCAGGAGAGCGATCGGCTCCATTGGGAAGTTTGAATCCGGTAGAAGAGTCAAAGGCAATACCTTCAACATTTCTATCTGCCCAGTTAAATAATTGCTGGATTAGTCTGCCATTACGGTTGCCTGTTTCGCCCCCGGCGGGTGCCATGATAATTAATTCTCCTTTGGCAGTGCGTTCTAATCTAATGTTTTCGTTTTCTTGAGACAATCGGAAAAACTGCTCATCGGTTATTTCAATAACTGGTTTGAGATTGAGAATAAGTTTAGTCATAAAGGGTTGTTGTCTTTTCTAGACTGGGGTTTGACTAAGTTTCTGCACGATGTCCATATAAGATTCATCCACTAAAACTTAGCATATCTCCAAGGGTTATCTTAGGGATTTTGCTTTGGGTAATGGTGCAGCCGAGGTGCTAAATTTGGGGGCGATCGCTGCCATAAGTCCCAGCAATAACAACAATGGAGTTAACCAATCTCCCCAGCGTGTGTACCAAGTTTGGGTCTGGCGGCGATAGACTGTGTGAGCATGGGTGGCGTAGGTGTTAATTTCAGAAATCCATAATGTGTTGCCGTGGGGATCTACAATCCCAGAATAACCTGTATTTGTGGCGCGCACTGCCCAGCGATCAACTTCCACCGCCCGGAGTACATCCTGAGCATGGTGTTGAGCCGGCATACTCAGCCCGTAGTGGGAATTATTAGAAGCTGTAATGATAAATTCGCCCCCGGCGGCCGCTTGGCGTTGAAAGTGTTGGCTAAAGGCAGATTCATAACAAATACCGACGATCGCTCGCCCCAGAGGAGTATTAAAAATTTGCGTCCCCGCCCCGGCTTGGAGTTTTGCCTCTAGGGGGGAAAGGCGATTGATAAACTGCCCAATAAATTGCTCAAAAGGGATATATTCGCCGAGGGGAACTAGCTTCACTTTATTGTATTGACTAAAAATTTCCCCCTGTCCCGTAATGGTAAACAGGCTATTGGTTAAACGATTACCTGCTTGACCAAAGCCTCCCACCCAAGCCATCACCCCTTTAGCAAGAATCGCTCGATAGAAAGAACTCCTTTCCCGTACTTGGTCACTCCACAAAAAAGGGAGGGCAGTTTCGGGGGTGAGAACGGCGGCGACTCCCTGGTCTGCAAGTTGTTCATAACCAGAAGTGTAGCCTTCGATCGCTTTTCGCCAGCCTTCGGGATAAAGTTTAATCGGGTTGGGAATATTGCCTTGGATAATACCAATGTTCATCGCCTGTTCTGGAGAGTCGGCGATCGGCTGTAAATAAATTACCCCACCGATGATATGCAACACTGCTAATAAACTAATTCCCCCAGCTAGGAATTTTTTCCCTTGAGTTTTATTGAGAGATGTATCTGAAGATTTATCTGGATTTGCCCAACTCAGCCAACTTGCTGCCAATAGACCATTGATAGAAACGATCGCTGCCGTAATTGTATTCGGACCAGAGATTTTTCCTAGTTGCAAAATTGCTAAATTTACCGGGCTTTGGGTATAGGACAGAGAAGTCCACCACAGATCTCCCATGCTAAATAAACCTTCTAACAAGCACCAGAGGGCTGTGCCGATCAGCACTTTTCTGAGGAGTTTTGCTGACGATAAATTAGAAAAATCATGGAAGAAGAATTTCTCAATCCCCTGCATTAGCAGCACCCATAATCCCAAAAACAAGGCTCCCGTGAGGCTTAGCAGCAACCAACAGACAGCAGCGATCGCTAAACTTGAGAGCCACGGCACGCCCATCCAAGTCAAGGGATGAATTCCCGTAATCCAAGCAATTGCCAGCCCGTGATAACCAAGACCCCAGAGGCAACCATAAAAAACATTTTTCTTAATTGGATATTTATCTAAAAGCTCTGGTAGCGAGAATCCCATAGAATTGCTGCCAGCCGTTTTCCTGCCGGGCAGAAATTTCAGCAACTCCGGCAGATCAGCCCCCAACACCACCAACCACAGGGGAATCATGCCGAGCCACCCAAAATACCAAGCTCCCATCGGGGCGGGAGTACAACCCATCGCCACACCGCCCAACAGCACAAAAAACACTGGGTAAAGTCTCTCGATCTGCTGGGTTATTTTCATAGCGAATCTTTCACAAGTCTTTTACAAATCTTTCGGCAACAATCTTTAGGCAATTTCATAGAAACTCCTAGAATCTTTTCAGAAGTAGAAATTTTAGAGGGGTTCAAAATCGTCTTGATCCTTCCCCCGGACTCGGCGGGCTTGCATAGCTTTCTCTAATTTTTCGAGCAGTCCCGGAGCCTGTTCCTGTAATTGCAACAACAACCGCTCTCCTTCTTCAATATCCCCAGGGTCTTCCCCAGTTTCCATCACCGCCTTTAACCGGGGCATAGCAATCTCATCCACAATTTGGATTAAGCCCCGTAAACAACGATTAAATTGTTTCTCTGTCAGGGGAGCATCTTCAAGGGGAAACTCAATGATCGCCCGAATTTCACCGTCCGTGGGATCATATTCCCATTGCAACATTTTGGTTTCCCAAGAAATACTCAGCATGGTTTGCAGGATGGCTTCCTTGTAGGGATGGTTGAGGACATCCGACAGGACTTGGGGAGCAAACAGCTTAAAAAATTCACCATCTTCATCTAGCTGAATGACAATGAGAAAATTTTCGATGTGGTCAGTTTGCACTCCCGTAACAATGCGATCGGAATCTTCTTCTAACCGATATTTCCACTCTTGTTTATCTAAGTACTGAGCAATTTGGGCTAATGTCGTTGCCATAGGGATCCTGTCCTTTTTTTAATCCAGCTTCTACCCCTGAGTTGTGCTGATCTCGCTGATCTATTTTAAGGCGAATTAGGCTATTATATTAAATGTACAAAATTGAATGTACAAAACTTAGTTGAGCGGAACTGGCGGAATTGGTAGACGCGCAAGATTCAGGTTCTTGTGTCCGCAAGGACTTCGGGGTTCAAGTCCCCGGTTCCGCATCTATTATCACCAGATTCTAGTCCCAAATTTTAGCCCAAAACTTTTAGTGCTGATCTCCAGTCGTAGTAATCCTCTAGTGAAGAGTTTCCGCCAACTCCACACCTCCAAGGGCAGACGAGAGGCGGGCTTATTTTTGCTGGAAGGAACTCATCTATTGATGGAAGCCGTAGGTACAAACTATCCCCTAGAAACCCTGTGTGCGACTCCCCAGTGGTGGGAACGTCATGGAGAGTTGGGGGAGCAGGCAAGCAATCTGGCGACTAGGGTGGAAATGGTGACGATCGAAGTGTTGCAGGCGATGGCGACTACAGTGCAACCGGACGGGGTGGTGGCGATCGCTCCCAGTCGAGAAGAAGTGAATCAGCAAAATTTACGCCAGCAGTTAAATGTTGAATTTTTGGAATTACAAGAATCACAGGGGGCAGCATGGCGATCGCCCCCATCCCCAGAAGTATCAACAGCTAACTTTTTAGGAATCGCTGGGGAAACTCTCCAAGATCCCGGCAATGTCGGCACGATGATCCGCACGGCAGTAGCCACGGGAGTACAGGGTTTATGGTTGAGTCGGGATAGTGTAGATGGGGAAAATCCCAAGGTTTTAAGGGCTTCGGCGGGGCAATGGTTTCGGTTGGCGATAGATAGTGTTCCAGATTTGACCACAGTGGTGCGATCGCTCCAAACCCTAGGCATCCAAGTTGTAGCCACGAACCCTAGAGCCGAATTAACTTACTGGCAAGTAGATTTTACCGCCCCTACTTTAATTCTCTTGGGTAATGAAGGGGCGGGTTTATCGGCGGATTTACTAGCTCTGGCCGATCGGCAGGTCCAAATTCCCCTCTTAGGTGGGGTAGAATCCCTCAATGTTGCCATCTCCAGCGCCGTCATGCTCTACGAAGCCCAACGCCAACGCCAGCAATTTTCTAGCTAGCTCAAATCTCATGTATGACAACACCTGTAAGTTTTTAGCTGAAACCTTCCCCACTGATTTTGCCAGTTGGATCTCTAGGAGAGCCAATACCTCTCACCAAACTTGAGCCATCAGAACTCTCTGTTGAACCGATCCGGGCTGACTCCCTAATATTCTTAGAGTCGGCAGAGGTGATTCTACATCTAGAATTCCAAACCAGCACTGATGAAAGTATGGCGTTTCGGATGCTAGATTACTGCGAGGCTATACCGTACTTCTGCAAGGCTCAGTGACCGCCGCCTGACTATCCACCACTGCGTAGTTGGGTGAAAAGGGGGGTCATGCCCTGCTGTGCGCTCCCATTGATACAAAGGTTGATTCAGTTTTTGTAAAGTTCCATCATCTTGCCATTGCCGGAAGTAGTGATAAACAGTTTGCCATTTGGGGAAGTCA
>JAAUUE010000089.1 GCA_012031635.1 Coleofasciculaceae cyanobacterium SM2_1_6
CTATAGTAGGCTCCGGTTGGAGCTAGAAGCTCAGAGTCAGCAACTCCAAAAAGAAATTGCCGATCGCCTCGTCATAGAAACAGCCCTCCAAAAAGCGAAAGAGACTCTAGAGCGTCAGAATAAAATCGATAGCCTAACTTTGTTGTCTAGCCGTCATTATTTTGATGAGTCTATAGAAGGAACTTTGGCGGCAGATGCAACGGGAATCAGCAATTCTCTCTCTGATTATTTGTGATATAGACCTATTCAAACTCTACAACGAAATTTATGGTCATGAAGAAGGGGATGAAGGCCTCCGCAAGATTGCTCAAGCGATGAGGTCGGCGGTAAAACGTCCGGGAGATTTGGCTGCTCGTTATGGGGGTGATAAATTTAGTGTAGTGCTACCCAGAACCGATGCTTCGGGGGCAATTACGGTTGCTAAACATATCCAGAGGGAAGTACTTGCCATGAAAATTCCCCACAGTCGATCGCCCCTCAACTATCTCACCGTCAGCATTGGAGTCTCGATGGTAAAGCCGACTCTGCAAATGACCTCAGCAGTTCTCATTTCTACCACAGAACAAGCTCTTGCCCAAGCAAAGCAAGAAGGACGCAATCAGATTATTTTTAAGAAGGTTCCCGATATTGATTCTCTAATCGTCTAGTAATCTAGTAGTGGGGACCAAGCGCACCGGATACCACCCGTAATTTTTGAAGCCCTAGGAAAAAATGAAAAGCCATGTTTTTGTGTTTCTCCAAGTATTTGGTTGGGAGGGAGGGATTCAATCCTATGCTCAGGATCTGTTGACGGCTTATCATGGCTTGGCAGCAGAGGGAGAACCCCACCGAGGCGAGGTGTTTCTGCTCCGGGATTCGCCGCCTATAAATTTTCCTAGTCAGTATCTCAATTTTCGCTGTTTTGCCTCTAGATGGCTTCCTTGGGGCAGAACTAAATTAGCGATCGCCCTCCTGACTCATTTCTGGGGAGCCTTACCAGATCACGTATTTTGTGGACACATCAAACTTGCACCGTTGCTCCAATGGCTGACGGAACCTCTGGGGATTCCCTACACAGTGTTTACCCACGGCAAAGAAGTCTGGTATCCCTTACCGGAGGCGCAGAAGCAAGCATTATTAGGAGCCGCAGGGATCTGGACGGTGAGCCGTTATAGTGGCGATCGCCTCAGTGAGGTGAACCAAATTCCTAGGGAGCGGATTCAGGTGGTGTCCTGTGTGGTGGATCCAGAGAGATTTACACCGGGGGAAAAGTCTCCGCAGTTGGTCGATCGCTACGGTTTGGCAGGAAAGCAGGTTTTGTTAACAGTGGCTCGGCTCTGGTCGGGGGATATCTATAAAGGGGTAGATGTGACGATCCGGGCGTTACCAACTATTGCTGAGAAGTTCCCAGCAGTGAAATATCTGGTGATTGGGCGGGGAGATGATCAGCCCCGGTTGGCAGCGTTGGCTCAGGAGTTGGGAGTGAGCGATCGAGTGGTGTTTGCGGGGTTTGTCCCAACTGTGGATTTACCGGATCATTACCGTCTGGCGGATGCCTACGTGATGCCGTCTCAGGAGGGTTTTGGGATTGTCTATCTGGAGGCGATGGCGTGCGGTGTGCCAGTTGTGGCGGGAGACGGCGATGGTTCGGCGGATCCTTTGCAGGATGGGCGGTTGGGCTGGCAGGTTCCCCATCGAGACCCAGAGGCAGTGGCAAGGGCTTGCATCGAAATTCTCCAAGGAGCCGATTCCCTTGGCTTACAGCCACAACGTTCTCAGGGAGCATGGCTGCGGGAAGAGGTGATCAAGGGTTTTAGTAAATCGGTATTTAAAGCTCGTCTCCAGAAGTTACTAAGCTCTGATAATTAGGTGTGAGGGTTTGTAATTGATTCCTAGTTCGGAAAAAGGTTTATTTGACAGTTAATCTATGCAGAAATTTATTTTCCCAGTAATTATTGAAAAAGACGAGGATGGCTATTTTGCTTCCTGCCCTAGTCTCCAAGGTTGCTATACCCAAGCTGATTCCTATGAGGAGATTTTGGCAAATATTAAAGATGCTATTTCTCTCCACGTCGAGGATCGGATTGCCAATGGGGAGGAGTTACCAAAGATAGGACAAATCAGTTTCACCTCTGTGGAGGTAAGTGCTTGAGTAATCGCTTGCCAAGGGTGACTGCAAAGGAAATGATCCGGGTTTTAGAGAAAATAGGATTTATTTTGGCTAGACAAAGTGGCAGTCATAAAATATATAAAAATGCTGAAGGGCGAAGAGTTACAGTGTCCTATCATGGTGCAACAATTCTCAAACCCAAAACTCTGAAGAGTATCTTGAATGAAGCTAATTTAACGGTTGAAAATCTTATAGACTTGTTAAATGATTAAAGCTCTACTGAATGCAATATACGGCTCAGGAATTATCTGAGGAAATGGCGAATGTTGATTAATCAAGTTATTATCAACTGCTACTCTCGATTTCTCGGAGGGGATGGTAATTTGTGAGGGAATTTGGGTTATATTGGGCAAAATTGGGATGGGAAGGATAGAGCCAAGATGAATATGCCTCAAAACTCTTCTGGTCAGACAAATAAAAATTTTCGGGGGCATTCTTTCAAGGGGCAAAATCTTGCGGGAATGGATTTTAGTGGCGCAGAGATCCAAGGAGCAAATTTTACTGGGGCTATTCTTACAAAGGCAAATTTCAAGGGGGCTAAAGCGGGGTTACAGCGCCGTCAAGTAATTTTTCTAGACATAGCCTCACTAGCTATATCTATGGTGTCAGGACTTTCTTCGGCACTTAGTGGCACATATCTCTCTACTTTTTTTGATTCTAAAGGCATAGGTGTGTATAGTAGTGCAGGAATTCTTGTTTTAATAATGTTGTTAATATTTTTTATTCTTGCTGTTCACAAAGGTTTTTTGTCAGGGCTAGTAGCAATAATGGGAATGCTAACGGGAATATTAGCAGGAATGCTATCGGGAGTAGGAGCAATAACAGGTGCAATAACAGTAGTTGTAGCGGCAGCAGTAGCGATAATGGCAGCGACAGTAGCAGCAATAGGGATAGTAGTAACCACAATGGTAGCAACAGTAGCAGCAATAGGGCTAGCTGTAGCAGGAATGGTAGCGATAGTGACAGGAATAGCCGTATCCGGAATGGTAGCCGGAATGACAGCTTTTGTAACAACAGGAATAGGCTTTTTTGTGGCTTGGCGGGCTTTGGCTGGGGATGAGAAGCATGATTTTATTCGGATTATTGCCGTGGCTTTTGGAGCCATTGGCGGTACGAGCTTTCGGGGAGCAGATTTGACTGATGCCGATTTCACCGGGGCGACTCTTAAAAATACCGATTTCCGGGGAGCAATTCTCACCCGCACTTGCTGGCGTGATACAAAAAAACTCGACCTTGCCAGAGTTGGTGATTCGATCTTGGCTAAAAAGATTGTTAGAGAGCTACTTGTGACTGGGCATGGCTACAACAAAACCTACACCGGGGCAAATCTCCGAGGCGCTCACTTTGCTGGTGCAAATCTCAACCAAGCAAATCTCAAAGAAGCAGAAATCAGTCAGGCAAATTTCCAAGGAGCTAATCTAGAGTGGGCAATTTTAACCAAAGTTCAGGCAGTAGGCACAGATTTCACCAATGCTCACCTCACCGGAGCTTGTCTAGAAGCATGGAACATCGACAGCAATACCCAGCTAGAACAAGTTGATTGTCAATATGTTTTTCTGCTGGAACATCCCAATCAAAAGGGCGATCGAGAGCGCCGTCCCCACGATCCCACGAAATCCTTTGAGCCGGGAGATTTTGCCAAGCTCTACAAAGAAGTTATGAATACCGTGGAAGTTCTGCTCCGTAATGGACTAAATCCAGAGGCTTTTAATCTTGCTTTCCAGAAATTAATGGTAGAAAATCCAGAGATCACCACCGCCTCTATTCAAGGGTTGCAAAAAAAAGGTGATGATGTTTTGGTTACTATTGAAGTCCCAGAAGGAACCGACAAAGCTAAAATTGAACGAGACTTTCTCGAACCTTACAAATTACAAGCAGCCCTCCTCGAAGCCAAAACCCTCCATGCTCAGGATATTAAAGAAATTACCCTAGCTCTGATTAAAAATCCCCCAGCTAATCCTATTATTAACCTAACCAATGATGTCAACTCGGAGAGTAAAGCCATGACTGATAGTACAGATAGCAGCCGGAAAATTGAAAATAGAGACGGGAATGTCACTGCAATTCAGGGTGATAATGTGACAGTTAGCGGTAATGTTGCCAACATCATTAATGAACTCCCCGACTCCCCCAAACCCGATCAGCCCGGTATCAAAGAACTCCTCAGCCAACTCCAACAAGCGATCGAAACCGATCCAGAACTTGCCCCAGAGAAAAAAGCCAAAGCCCTCAAACAACTCCAAGCCCTCGCCACCGCCGGACAAGACCCCACATCAGGAAAAGACCTAGCCGATGATGCCATCACCATGCTCAAAGGCATTATTGCCAGTTTGCCCAGCGCCGCCGCCCTCGCCAAAACCTGTAGTGAACTCCTCCCCTCGATCGCCAGCCTCTTCGGTCTATAGCTTTTATACATAGTAGTGAACAACTTCAGCATATTCCGTCAAAGCTTCCGGGTGGAAAATATATCTCATTGTCCAAAAATTTGCCTTACCCTAGCCAGAGCCTCTTCTCCCGGAATCCCCGCCACAGCACCACTCCGAATTTCCTCTAAGCGTTTTTTGCCTCCGCCTTCCAAGCTGCTTGCACTGTTTGGTCAATATCAAGCTCAAGACTCTCCACCAACTGCTCCGCCAGTAGCTCCCTTGATTCCCTAGGCAAAGATAAAACCTCTTGGGTCAATTGTTCGATCGCATGGTTACAAAATTTAGTTAAAGTGTTGGTGTAGCCTTTCTCTAAGGAAATTACTTCTTTAGATTATACTTTCTTCAATCAAGACTGGGAGAAAATATGATGGAGTTGATCGCCAGCCTCTTCGGTCTCTAAAAGAAAGGAGAAAATATTATGAGTATCTCACGCAAACGTCTTGAAGAAATTCAAAATATCCCCGATGCAGCGATCGACACCTCCGATATCCCTGAATTAGATGAGCATTTTTGGGAAACTGCCAAAATGGTGCTACCCACGACAAAAAATTCCACTGTGGTTCTCTCCAGCTATAAGGTCTTTGAAAAAGAGGAACCACATATTGCTTTGTTCCTTCAATGATTTGTTCTAGTTTTGTTGCTGATGCTTGCATTTATTTTGAAGTTTTGAAGGGATTATTCACACTATTAATAATGCTGACTATCAGTTGTACAATCCTAGGTTTTAGCGGTGAGGGTTGTCAAGATTTTGGTAGGCAAGATATACAGCTTCGAGGAAGGTATCGGGGGCGTTGGGTTGGGTCTCTAGATGGATGAGGGCTTGGGTTTGTTGGGCGAGTTGTTGACTAAGGCGGGCTTTGGCATTGTTTGTGAGATGGGGGCGGCGCTGAAGATATTCCCTAATGGTGGCAAATTCTTCGGGGAGGAGTTGATTTATATCTGCCTCTTGCTGGAGCTTCAGGGCTAAACGAGATGCAGCATCAGAGATAGGAAAATTTGCTGGAGCGATCGCTCTCTCTTCTTGAATCACGATCGTTCCCGCCACCCAATCCCCAATTCGCTTTTCCTGTTGCCCCAGCATGATCATAAACACGCCGATAAAAAAGAGATCATCCACTGGACGGAGAAGCGATCGCAACACTGCCTGCCCAATTCCTGCCCGTCTGCCATTGTCCTGAATCACCCGAATTCTCGTAAACCGTTTCCCCGGAGTTTGCCCCTGCCAGATAGACTCAAAAATCACAAAATAGCCTGTGTAAAGAAAAAAAGTAATCAGGGAAGCGATCGCAAATAACCACATTTCCACATCTGCATCAGGGATGAGATTCTCAATAACTTCACCGATGGGAACGATCAAAAAAACATAGCAAATCCAAAATAAAGCAATGGAAAAAGCTAAGAATAAATAATCAATAAGTAAGGCTAAAGTCCGGTTGCCAATCCCGGCTAGGGTAAATTCTAACTCGACACTTTCGGGGGTTTGGAGTTGAAATTGATTAAAAAAGCGCATGGTAATTAAGATGGGGCTGGGGAAATTAGCAGGATTTTATTTAGGAACTAGAAATCAAATAGCTCGATCGTGAATCTCGATACCTAAACCCTCACTCCGACTCCGCACATCATAATAAATCACCGCCTTTACTGCTTGCCAAAAAGGAACAACAAATATTCCAGAACCAATCCCAATGATATAGCCGAGGAGAAAAGATAGTAAAGTAAAAAGCCCTGAATCTTCATCCATGAATCCAGCAAGAAAGATTTGAATAGCAAAAGCTAAAGTCTGAGTAATAATTTGTAAAGGTAAGGTAATTAAAAAAGCAACAACTACAATTCCCTGTAATCGGAGGACATAGCTCTTAGTCAGAGTCCAAGACCGTTTGATGCTATTAGAAACATCCATGGGGGTCTCGATCGCTAGGGGCAATTCTGTAATAATGAGGCGAGAAAAAAACCAAGTTAGAGTAGCTATAAACGCAAAAAAACCAAGGACTGCTAAGACAATCATGAACCCGATTAAAACCAAATTATCCTGCCCGACAACAGCCACAAATCCTACCCCAATTAACACAAGTACAATCAAAATAATATAAAAAACAAAAACCACGAAAAAGGAAATAATTCCCACTAAGATTGATAAACTTAGAAATTCCCATTTCTTTTCTTCTAACTGCGCCCTAGCTTCAGCCTCACTCTCTGGTTTTCCTATTAAATCTCCAAAGGCTAATCGAGAAATCATGGCAGAGATCATCAGAGATTTTGCCCAGCCATAGATAGGTACTAGTAGCCATAAATAAGACTGGAGAGTTAATTTTGTGTATTGTTTGAAATGGGAACGAAATAACTGAATTGCGGCTGTCACAACATTACCCACAGCGAGGGGTTTGAGAGAAGTTGTAGAAGTTGGTCTCGGCATAGAAATTAAGGTGTTTTTTCTAAGATTTTTCTAAGATTTTTCTAAGATTTTACTGGGATATTCTCTAGGATTTATTTAGAATCTTGGCTAGGAGGAGCGCTAGTAAGAAATTGCTTCAGCCTTAATAAACTTAGGGTCTGCCCTAGATTAAGTGGCAACAGCGAAATTCCTTCGAGACGAGATTGGAGCCAGCCATCGCCCCAGTACCACTCATGATAGCCATCGATGCCTTGGCTGAGCAGAAGTCGCAGGTAGTTCGGCTCGATCGATTCCACTTGGTGCTGAATAGTTACGGGGCCGATCGAACTCTGGAAAATCAAACCCGGAGCTAGTTCATCGGGAATCCCCGCCCCCAAACGCTGGGGAGCCAACCATTGCTGAAGCTGGGCGGAACGCACCAGGCTATCTCGAATTTTGGGCAGGGGGGCTGCAATTTCAATGCGGAGTTGACTTTGTTGAAAGCTACCAATCATAGGATTACGGCATGAATTAGTAAATGAATTATGGAGAGATGAAAGTGATTAAATTGTTAAGAAATAACAAAAATAGATCCTAAATTAGGTCAAACCAAATTACTGATAGATCAAGGATAAGATTACTAAGAAATGATTAACTAGATTCTTAGAGGGATTTATTGATGGAACTATTGATTAAATCGTAGATGGAATTATAGATGGAATTATAAACTGGATTATTGGTTAAATTATCAGCGAGATTCTCGATCGCCAACTTTTCGTAACCTTTTCATCGCAGCATTCACTCAGCATCCCTGTAGAATAACTGAATAGTAGCCCCAAAATAGCTAAGATAATTTTTCCCTAGCCCAAACTCCCCCAGACCAAACATGACTACCGACTTTCTCAGCCACCTCAATTCTAGTCAACGCCAAGCCGTCGAACATTTCACCGGACCGCTATTGGTGGTGGCGGGGGCGGGTTCTGGGAAAACAAGAGCCTTGACCTACCGCATGGCGCATCTGATTTTGGCATACCAAGTAGACCCAGAGAATATCCTTGCGGTCACCTTCACCAACAAGGCAGCACGGGAAATGCGGGAACGGATCGAGAAATTATTTGCTGACCAGATCGCTCTCAAAAGACACGGAAAACCCTTGGTAGCTCTATCAGAAATTGAGCAGACCAGACTGCGATCGCACGTCTATCACACCTACATCAAACCCTTGTGGGTCGGCACTTTCCATAGCCTCTGTGCCAAAATTCTCCGCTTTGATATTGAGAAATACCAAGATGAAAAAGGCAGGACTTGGAAAAAGAATTTCTCGATTTTTGATGAAAGTGATGTCCAAGGTCTGATTAAGCAAATTGTGATCAAGCAACTCAACCTTGATGAAAAGAAATTTGACCCCAAATCTGTCCGTTACGCCATTAGTAATGCCAAAAACCAAGGGTTATCTCCCCAAGAATTACTTCTAGAACAACCCAACTACCGGGGGCGGGTGATTGCGGAGGTGTATAGTCTTTATCAAGATAACCTTGCCGCCAATAATGCCCTAGATTTTGATGACCTGATCCTGACTCCGGTGAAACTTTTTGAGCAGAACGAACAGGTGTTGGATTATTGGCATCGCAAGTTCTGCCATGTACTGGTGGATGAATACCAAGATACCAACCGCACCCAATACCAATTGATCCGGCTGTTGGTGACTAATGGTAATTTCTCCAAACGATCGTGGACTTGGGAGAATCGATCGATCTTTGTGGTAGGAGATGCAGATCAATCTATCTATAGTTTTCGGTTGGCAGATTTTACGATCTTGCTGGAGTTTCAAGAAGAATTTGGGGACGGGCTGCCCGATGATGACACTCGATCGATGGTGAAGCTAGAAGAAAATTATCGCTCTACGGAAAATATCCTCGAAGTTGCTAACCATCTGATTGCCAACAATACCGAACGCATTGATAAAATCCTCAAAGCCACTAGAGGCCTAGGGGAAGAAATTTATTCCTTTAAGGCAGATGATGAAATTGCCGAAGCCAGATTTGTGGTGGATAAGCTGGCGGAAATGGAGAACCAAAACCCGGATTTAGACTGGGGGAGTTTTGCCATTCTCTACCGGACTAATGCCCAGTCCCGCGCCTTTGAAGAAGCTCTGCGGGGTCGGATTCCCTACATTATTGTCGGCGGTCTGAAGTTCTACGATCGCAAGGAAATCAAAGATGCGATCGCCTATCTGCGAGTCCTCACTAACCCCGCCGACACCGTGAGTATGCTGCGGATTATCAACACTCCCCGCCGGGGCATTGGCAAAACCACGATCGACAGCCTATTAGTAGCTGCCCAAGAGCTGGGAGTCCCTCTCTGGGAAATTCTCAGCGATCCCACTTCTGTAAATACCCTGACTGGGAGAGCAGCCAAGGCAATCAATAAATTTGTGGAAATCTTGCAGAAATGGCAGGCAGAAACTAGCGCCATGACCGCCTTTGATATCTTGGAAGGGATTATTAATGATTCTGGCTATGTGGACGAGTTGCAATCCCAAGGCACGGAGGAAGCAGAAAACCGCCTAGAAAACATTGAAGAACTCTACAACGCCGTCCGCCAATTCCAAGAAACCAATGAAGACAGTTCTCTGGAGGGCTTTCTGGCTAATGCTTCTTTGGCTTCAGATTTGGATGATCTCCAAGAGGGACAAAAAGCGGTATCCCTAATGACGCTCCACTCTGCCAAGGGTTTAGAATTTCCCGTAGTCTTCCTTGTGGGTCTGGAACAGGGCTTGTTTCCCCACAGTCGATCGATCGCCGATGTCAAAGCCCTAGAAGAAGAGCGCCGTCTCTGTTATGTGGGCATCACCCGCGCCCAAGAGCAGTTATTTCTCACCCATGCCCGTCAACGGAGATTATGGGGCGATCGAGAACCCGCCATTCCTTCCCAGTTTTTGGCAGAATTACCAGAAGAGTTAATTACCAGCAATGCTAAAAAAATGAAAGCTGCCCCCAAATTTCAAGCCGTGGCAAGTGGTAGCGGGGATTGGCGAGTGGGAGATAAAATTCAGCATCAATCCTTTGGCTTGGGAGAAATCACCCATATTTTTGGTAAAGGCTCAAAAATTTCCCTCGCCATCAAATTTGCCCACCTCGGACAAAAAATCCTCGATCCCCAGCTTACTGCCCTGCAAAAATCAAGTGATTTCCGATTTTTCATATTTTGGAATTTTATTCAATGATTAAACATGAAAATCATCTCCATTAGAATCAAAAATTATCGTGCTTTTGAAGACTTAGAAATCAAAGATATCCCAGCCTTTTGTGTAATCATTGGAGCTAATGGCACAGGTAAATCAACTCTATTTGATATTTTTGGTTTTCTTCGTGATGCCCTCAAAAACAATATTCGTCAAGCCCTACAAATTCGAGGAGGATTTAATGAAGTTATTACTAGAGGTAAAGAAAAAGAAGATATTGAAATAGAACTAAAATTTCGGATGGAAATATTGGCAGTTGAGCGTTTAGTTACCTATATTTTGATTGTTGGACAAGAAAAAAAACAACCTTTTATCAAAAGAGAAATTCTCCGCTATAAACGGGGTGAACATGGTAAACCATACCACTTTCTCGACTTCCAAAATGGGAAAGGATATGCCATTATTAATGAAGAAAACTTCAGTCAACCTGATGAACATCTGAACCGGGAAGAACAGCAGTTGGAATCTAGGGATATTTTAGCCATCAAAGGACTAGGACAATTTCAACGTTTCAAGGCTGCTAGTGCCTTCCGTTCTCTCATCGAAAATTGGCACGTTTCTGACTTTCATATCAGTGAGGCTAGAGGCAGTAAGGATGTCCTCTATTCAGAACATCTTTCTCCTACAGGTGATAACATCGCATCCGTTGCCCAATATATCTATCAAAATCATCCTGATATTTTCCAGACTATTCTTGACAAAATGCAGCAGAGAGTTCCGGGTATCTCCAAAGTTGAAGCTAAAGACACTGAAGACGGGCGCTTAATTCTTAAATTTCAAGATCAGGCTTTTAAAGATCCTTTTATCGATCGCTATGTATCTGATGGCACGATGAAAATGTTTGCCTATTTAATATTGTTATTTGATCCTAAACCCCATCCTTTGCTCTGTATTGAAGAACCGGAAAATCAACTCTACCCAACCCTATTAACTGAACTTGCTGAAGAATTTGCTAGCTATAGCGATCGTGGTGGGCAGGTATTTGTTTCAACCCATTCTCCAGATTTTCTCAATGCAGTTCCTCTAGATAGTATTTTTTGGCTGATCAAAGCCCAAGGTATTACTAAGATCTACAAAGCCACTGATGACAATATTCTCACAAACTTAGTTAAAGAAGGAGATTTACCCGGCTATCTCTGGAATCAAGGCTGGTTCAAAGGAGTGGCTCCGTGATGAATTATGACCTGATTTTTTTACTGGAGGAGCCTTCCATAGAAAATGTCCTCAGCAATGTTATACCTAAAATTATGCCGAATACAGTTAATTATAAATGTATTTCTCACCAAGGTAAGCAAGACTTAGCTAAATCTATCCCTATTAAAGCAAGAGCATTCAAAAAATTTAGCCCTGACACCCAATTTATTATAATCCATGATCAAGACTCCCATGATTGCCGAAAACTCAAAGCTGAATTGTTAAGAATTTGTCAAACAGCAGGAGATAACAATGCCATAATTCGGATTATTTGTCATGAACTTGAATCTTGGTTTTTAGGTGATTTAGTAGCAATTGAAAAAGCCTATAACCTCAAGACTAATAGCCTCCAAAAACACCAAAGTAAAAATAAATACCGTAACCCTGATCAGCTTAACTCTGCTAAGGAAGAGCTTAAATCTTTGCTGAGGAAATACTCAGTAGAATATTATGCCGGAACTCATTCTAAAAAAATTGCCCCCTATTTATCCCTAACTAAAAATACTTCCCATAGCTTTCAGGTATTTATCAAAACCATGAAAATTTTTTTGGCTTATACTTTACACAAACAAGAGGATAAAGGTGATGAAAGTTAAATTTTTTCTGGGGTTGATATTTTTGTTTTTTCTGCCGATTTTTTTTGCTTTTACTTTGGGACAAATTCCTGAAGCCCCTGCTAGTAGCCCGACCTTGGAGAATACAGGGGTTAGTCTGCGGCAGTTGGCAGCCCAGCGAGGGATTCAGATTGGTGCTGCTGTCAATACCTATCCTCTGCGGAGCGATCGCACCTATCAGCAGTTACTCGCCCGGGAATTTAATGTGGTTGTCCCGGAAAATGCCATGAAGTTTGAGCTAGTGCATCCCCAGCAAGATCGGTTCAATTTTCAGGAAATGGATGAAATTATCGCCTTTGCAGAAACTCATCAAATGGAATTTCGCCATCACCCTCTGGTTTGGGATGAACAACTCCCGGCTTGGCTGGTGCGGGGCGATTTTACTCGGGCCGAATTGATGGACATCCTCAAGCAGCATATCCAGACGATCGTCAAGCGTTACCGGGGCAAGGTGAAAACAATCGATGTGGTAAATGAAGGGATAGCCCGGGATGGAACCCTGCGGGATACGCTTTGGTTGCGGGGCCTTGGGCCAGAATATATTGATTTATCTTTATTTGGGCGCACGAAGCCGACCCGGAGGCAAAGTTATTTTTTAATGAATTTAGCGCCGAAGAAATGGGAGCAAAATCCAACGCTGTTTATAATCTCGTCCAAGGCTTACAGCAGCGAGGCGTGCCAATTCATGGGGTCGGTTTGCAAATGCACAAGGCTCTGAATAATCAACCCAAAATAGAAGAGATCGCCCAAAATGTCGCCCGATTGGGGGAATTGGGGCTAGAAGTCCAGATCACAGAAATGGATATAGCGATCCCGGAAGTGGCGGGGGCAGATTTCTCGCAACAACTCCAAGAGCAGGCAAAAATCTATGGAGATTCGGTGAAAATGTGTGTGGCAGCTAAAAACTGTACAGCCATAATTTTCTGGGGTTTTACCGATCGCTACACTTGGATGACTTCCCTCATCGGTCAAGGCGGCAATCCCCTAATTTTCGACAAGTTCTTCCGCCCCAAACCCGCTTATACAGCCGTAAAGGAAGCACTAAAACAGTGAACAGTTATCAGTTATCAGTTATCAGTAAACATATAGCGATCCTAAATCATTTTCTAAATTAACGTGAGTTCGATAAAATCTGAAGCCCTCACCCTCTCGCTCTCCCAGAACGGGGGAGGGAACAAGAAAAATTAGTCTTACTCCCCTTCTCCCCTTGAGGGAGAAGGGGTTGGGGGATGAGGGGTATTTCTGAGCATCGAACTCACGTTAAATTAGATTGCTGCTGGTAGGTTATTCCACCCGCCGGCGGCGGGTAAAATCAATTAGGACAAGGCTAGATAGGTTGGCTGAGCGAAGTCGAAGCCGAATTCGTCCTAACTTTTATGGCAACGACTATATCTCTGATGAATAGCTTTTTTGTCTCCGTTCTTAAAACTGTCCGACCTATTACTTTTCTATTCCGTAGATTTATTGAGACTAGAGGGAGAGTTTGGCTTTGAGTTCGGCTTTGATGCGGTGGAGGATCGACTTTTCATCGAGGGTTGCCAGAATCTGGCTGACTACGGCTTTAGGACTGTCTGGTCCCCAAGAAGCACCGTTGGAGAGATAGATTTTCGTTACCTGTCCGATCGCATAGGTGGCGACCCCAGTGACGGCGGCTTGGGTAATAGCGACAGAAATATAGGGAGCGATCGTCATCCCGCCCGTCAGGGGAACTGTGATACTAAATAAACTTTTGAGGGAACTTAAGCCCAAGGATGCCAACACTTCACTGGCACTGATCCCCGTCATACTGATGGCAATCTTTTGCAGCAGAGACACCGCCCCGGCTTGGGTCATGGGGATGCCGTAGAGGCGAGACAAACTGAGGATCATGGTGACATCAATGATTGCTCCGGTGAAAATATCTAGGGCAGTAATGGGGTTGAGGGCGATCGCCATCGCCTTAGTCATCACCCCTTTCCAGATCACCTCATTGGCACTGGCTTCCCGGATAATCATTTTCCTTTGCACTAGTTGCTCGTTGACATCGGTGGCAAACAACATGGTATTTAGAGCCACCAGAGATTTGCCTTCCCGGTGGAGAATTTCTAAGATTTTCAGCTTGAGTTCATCGATCTGGGGAGTTCCCGGCTGCCGTTGGTAA
>JAAUUE010000090.1 GCA_012031635.1 Coleofasciculaceae cyanobacterium SM2_1_6
CCTGTTCCTTAGTCTTTCTCAGCATAGCTGATAGTTTCTTTCTGGCGGGAGTTTCACCGACCTAGGATATTTCAACGTGCAGTTGATACGCCTACTTGTTCAGCACAAATTCATCATACCATAGTATGGATTTGGTTAGCTCCGTACCTACGCTAACCCGCCTTATATCCCACGGCTAAAGCCAGTGGGATATAAGGCGATTTCTATAAAAAAACCAGCAGTTACTACCACTGGTCTAAATGAATTATTAGAATGAACTTAATTTGTACTTAAAAAAGTTCTTAACTTCTAGCGCTAGATAACAAGCCCTTTACTGCTGCTTGCATTTCTGCTACTTTGTCAGTCTGTTCCCAAGGTAGGTCTAGATCCGGTCTGCCAAAATGACCATAGGCGGCGACATCTTGGTAGAATCTGCCATTGCGGAGTCCGGGGAGCTTGCGGAGGTTGAAGGTTTCAATAATGCCAGCAGGACGTAGTTCAAAGTGAGCTTTTACGATTTCCAAGAGACGATCGTCATCGATTTTTCCTGTGCCGAAGGTTTCCACCAAGATACTCACAGGTCTAGCAACCCCGATCGCATAACTAAGTTGGACTTCACACTTTTCCGCTAACCCGGCAGCCACAATATTCTTGGCAACATACCGAGCAGCGTAGGCAGCAGAGCGATCGACCTTAGTGGGATCTTTACCAGAGAAAGCTCCCCCACCGTGACGAGAATAACCACCGTAGGTATCCACAATAATTTTTCTGCCAGTCAAACCTGCATCTCCTTGGGGACCACCGATCACAAATTTGCCCGTGGGGTTCACCAAGAACCGAGTGGCTGCCGTTGGTTTGAGTTCAATATCTGTAAACACAGGTAGCACCACTGCATCCCACAGGTCAGCCTTGATTTTTGCCTGTACTGCCGCTTCATCCCTAATATCGCCGATCGCTGCGGCGTGTTGAGTAGAAATGAGGATAGTGTCAATGGCAACAGGTTTGTTATCTTCGTAGGCGATCGTCACCTGAGTCTTACCATCAGGATAGAGGTAGGGCAGTTGTCCAGTTTTGCGGACGGCAGCTAAACGGCGGGAAACTCGGTGCGCCAAGCTAATAGGCAGGGGCATCAATTCTGGGGTTTCATTGCAAGCAAACCCAAACATAATTCCTTGGTCGCCAGCCCCGATCGCATCCAACTGATCTTCGCTAGAAGTTTCTCTAGTTCTTGGGCAGTCGTTACCCCTTGGGAAATATCTGGCGACTGTTCATCAAGGGCAACTAGCACCGCACAGCTACCCGCCGAGAAACCATTATCAGCATTGGTATAGCCAATTTCTGTCAGCTTGCTGCGGACGAGATTAACGTAGTTGACATGGGCTTGGGAGGTGATTTCTCCAGTAATCAGGACTAAGCCTGTATTCACCACAACCTCAGCTGCTACTCGACTAGTGGAGTCTTCCGTAAGGAGCGCATCGAGGATGGTGTCGGAAATTTGGTCACAAATCTTGTCTGGATGACCTTCGGTAACTGATTCTGAGGTAAATAAATAATGGCGTGGCAAAGAATACTTCTCCTTGGAATACAAATTAGGTGAAACTAGGCGAAATAATGTTAAATCTACATTAAAACTAAGCTGGGTTAACGTAAATTGTCATAATAGCAGCATTTGGCTCAGGTTGGGTAGTAGTTGGATTACATCCAAAGGTAAATAAGCATACAAAAAAAGCGACTAATTCAATTTTTGACCAATCTGGGGTTCAGAGCCGGCTAGGAGTCTTTGGATATTGGCGCGGTGTCTCCAGAAAACATATCCCCCCGCCGCTACGGCAAAAACTTGGTAGGCAAGGGGCTGTTGGGTGGCAATCATTAAAAAGCCGACGGCGATCGCCCCCGCCAGAGAACTCAGGGAGACAATCCGGGTGACAGCAATTACGGCCAGAAACACGCCCAAAGTCCCTAAACCTACAGGCAGAGCCATGGAAAGCAACACCCCCAAGCTGGTTGCCACCGATTTTCCCCCCTGAAAATTAAGCCACACAGATTTGCTATGCCCAATAATCGCCATCAACGCCACCGCCGCTACCATCCAAGACTCAGCCGCCGGAGGAATCAACGGTACAGGAGTTTGGTAGAGAGCAGAAACCAGAGCGATCGCCCCCGCCCCTTTGAGGGCATCAATTACCAACACCACCACGGCGGGAACTTTCCCCAGCGTCCGCAACACATTAGTTGCCCCAGTGGAACCAGAGCCTTGCTCTCGGATATCAATGCCTTGGAGGAGTTTTCCCGCTATATAGCCTGTAGGAAAGGAACCAAGCAGGTAGGCCGCCAGCAGAACTAAACTACATAAAATAAAATTATTCATAGCTATTCAAAAATATATTTCTCTTATAATTTAAACACGTACACTTGTATTTCTATCCCTTCGATAATAATTTCTCTAATTGATATATTAATATAGGTAAAGGTTTAAGCTACTAGAATAAAAATTGAAAATTGATCCCTAAAAAAGAATTAGTTTCTCGCATTTATGTAGATACTTCTGTTATTGGAGGATACTACAATACTTCCGTGAAAAAAGAATCTCGCCGTTTAATTGCCGCAATTAGGCAGGGATTTTTTTCTATGCTCTTGAGTGACTTGGTGCTGGCAGAGCTTGCAGAGGCTCCACAAATAGTTCAAGAAGTTTTGACGACTATTCCCCTACAACACATTGAGTATATTCCTTTAACTGCTGAAATTTTGAACTTACGAGATGCTTACATCATTGCGGGTGTGGTTAATGAGAAATCAATTAATGATGCAGGTCACGTAGCAGCAGCAACTATTGCCCGTGCGAGTGCGATCGTTTCTTGGAATTTCAAGCATATTGTCAGACTAGGTAAAATTCGGGGCTACAATCAAGTTAACTTAGCTAATGGTTACGGCATTCTAACAATCATTTCACCCCAAGGAGTCAGACACAATGAAGAAAACTGAGCTAAATTTTGACTTCCTAGCTCATCAAGAGCTTTGTCAAGAAAAGATTTATAAGGAAATCCAGACTTTTTCCTATCAAGAACAGATTCAATATTACCACGAACTGATTGCCAACAGTACTTTAGAGAAATTCTGGAATTCCATTAAAACCAAGAAGAAATAGATTAGGTCAAATAGTTGAAATACTTAACAATATTATAGTTATTCTACAACTAGGTAAAAACATAAAAACTATTTGATTCAGCGATCGATTAGCGGATTTGGGGAATTTTCCTTGAATAGAATAAATTAAGCAAGTAAATTAAGCAGGAATTGCAACTCAGGCGTGCGTCCCCCCAACTATTGATTCACCAAACGCTCGATCGAGATGCCGAAGAAATTTCTCAACTTTGTAGTTTTGGGTTTGTTGGCGATCGCCTTGATCCTATTAGCGCACAGATTAGCTCCGAGAATTCTGTCCAAAGTTACGCCCCCACCATCCTCAGAAATCAACCTTTGTCCCGTCGTGGATACAAATTTTCCGGCAGCGACTCTGGTAGGCAATAGCCAACGGGGAGAAATTTATCTGAATGGGGTTTGGCAGTTTTTACCAGAATTGGGAGTGCAGAAAACGCCGCCCCCAGCGACGGCAGATTGGGGTGAAATTCTTGTGCCGGGAGATTGGCAAAAGCAAACTTATTACTATACGGCGGGAGTAGAGAAACTAGGTCAGGGCAAGGTTTGGCAAGATTATCAACAAGATTATCAAGGGGAAAATCTGGGTTTAGCTTGGTATCAGCGCCGGGTGACAATTCCCCCAGAGTGGGGGGGGCGATCGATCCTCTTGGATTTAACGAGAATTAGCACCGATGCGGTGGTTTATGTGAACGATGTCCGGTGCGGGGCTGTAACTTGGGCGGGGGGGGCGATCGATATTTCCCAAGCTGTTACTCCCGGTGAAAGTATCGACTTAAAAATTCTAGTGGCGGCAGTCCCCACTGAGGAAGATCAGCAGGTAATTTTTGGACCAAATCAAGTAGTTAAAGCTAGTGCCAAGTTAGATGCTAAGGGTTTAATTGGGGATGTCCGGCTATTGAGTATACCAAATCAAGCTCATATTCATGATGTTTTTATTCAAACTTCTACTAGACAAAAGCAAATCAAATTAGATATAGAGTTAACTGACAAACTGCCAACAGATGATTTACAAATAATTGCCAAAATATTAGATGAAGCTGGTAATTTAGAAAAAGAATTTACAGAGAAGATATCTATTAATGCTCCTAAAATTAATGCTACTGATGCTCCTAATTCTCTACAATCTTCCCAGTCTTCGCAATCTTTACAACCTTTTTTACAGAAAATATCTGTAAATTGGGAGTGGTTAAATCCCCGGCTTTGGGATGTAGGCAAAGGTGATTTGTATACTCTCAAATTAATCATTCAAGGGGCAGGGATTCAGGATGAATATGATCAGACCTTTGGGTTTCGGGAGTTTTGGATTGAAGGGCGGAAATTTTATCTGAATGGTCGGGAATTGCGGTTACGTCCGGTACTCCATGAGGATCAGTGGCGGGGATGGGCGATGGGTACACCAGAAGTAATCGAGAAGTTGCTGACTAGCTATGCCAAAGCGGGTTTTAATATTGCCCAGATTTGGCCGTGGAATCATGATCTCCGGGGACGGTGGCATTTTCAAAATCTGGTAGCGAGTATCGCCGATCGCCAAGGTTTACCCCTGATCTTTCCTGCCTTGGATATGACTAATTACACCAATCGCTCAGTCTGGGACAGCCAAAAAAATCTCTGGGAACAACGCATGGCTAGGGAACTGCGGGGCGATCGCAACCATCCCTCCATTCTCCTCTGGGGAACTAGTCCCAACTATTTTGGCCATGGCGATGATCAAAACCCTTTAAGAATTGGTAAAAAGCAGGTAGTGGGAGAAGTACCGAAAAATTGGCGGGGGCAAACTTGGCAGGAAGCCGCCCAAATTGGGGAAGCCGCCGTGAGTATCATTAAAAACCATGACCCCACCCGTCCGGTGCTAGTCCATCAAGGAGCCGCCGTGGGGGATGTCTACGCCCTCAATTCTTACCTCAATCTTTTACCCCTCCAAGAGCGGGAGGATTGGTTGAGCCAGTGGAGCCAAACGGGGGATCAGCCCTACATGGTGGTGGAGTTCGGTACGCCTTTGCACCTAACCATGATGCGGAGCCGCAACGGGTTTCTGGATGCGATTCACAGTGAACCTTTGATGACAGAGTTTACAGCTATTTATCTAGGCGAAGAGGCATATCAATTAGAAACCAAAAATTACCGCGATCGCATTAAGTCCCAATTCATCAAAAACCGAGAATACAAAAACTGGCAAGGCAACGCTGATCTGGATTTTTCCCCAGCTTTCCAGAAATTACTTGCCCTTTTTAATACCAACACATGGCGGAGTTGGCGCACCTACGGCATCACTGGGGGAATGCTGCCTTGGAATGATGGGCATGGGTGGGAGGTGACTGCTGTGGGGAAGGAGGTGGAGGAGAAAGGGAAGGAGGTAGGAGGAGGTATAGGGAGGTACAGGGAGGTACAGGGAGAAGGAGGTAAGAGGAGATATAGAAAGGTACAGGGAGATACAGGAGAAGGAGGTAGAAGGAGATACAGGGAGGTACAGGGAGGTACAGGAGAATGGGGAGGAGGTACAGGGAGAAGAAGAGCTAGAGGAGTTGGGAGGAACTCAGGGGGATGGGGTGGAAGATTTGGTGATACAGGAGGATAGTTGGACTACTCAGAGGTATCGGGAGGCGCAGCAGGAGGAGTTACAGGAATTACAACAATTACAACACTTACAACACTTACAGCAAAATATAGTGCTAGACAAATTAAGGCTAGATATGTTGGCTGAGCGAAGTCGAAGCCCAATTCGTCCTAACTTTTATGGCAACGACTATAAAAAGCAGAGTGGCGATCGAGATGTTCGAGGGATACAGGCAGATTCTGGACGGCGGGGGGTGTTTATGCCCCGGTTGGCTCGGCGGTTTCGGGAGCCTTGGCAGTTGCCTAGTTATCAGATTCAACCCAGTGGGCGGGCGATCGAGGCAAATAATAGCTCAACCTTGGCTTGGATTGCGGGGGCGAGTCCCAATTTTACTAGCAAGGATCATAATTTCTGGGCTGGGGAAAAGCTAGAAAAGCAGGTGGTGTTGATTAATGATCTGCGGGAGCGGCAGGATTTTAATTTTCGCTGGCAAGTCATAGTTAACGGTTTGATGATTGGCAATGGGGAAGCTCAGGGATCGATCGCTCCGGCTCAGACTTTATTTTTTCCTCTCAAAACCCTATTACCGCCAGTCCTTGCCAAACAATCTGGTGAAATTCAACTCCAAGCTCAAATCGGGAAGATGCGCCACACAGACCGTTTTCCCTTGCGAGTATTTCCGGGTATTGATAATCCTCGGCAGTTCCTTGGGCAGTCTTCTGAGCAAACCCCTGAGCAGTTGGGGGCGCAATCTCTTCAGGAATCCATCGCTCAATTAGGGAATCCTTTAAAGCCACCTTCTGGACAGGAGCCGAAACCATTGATCAATCTGCAAGTCTTCGATCGAAGCGGCAAAACTACTGCTATGCTGCAAAAATTGGGCTATGAAATAAATTCCCTTAATTCTCTGGATTCTCGACACTATCCCGACGCAAAAAATTTAGCAGACTCAACAAATTCAACAAACTCTCTCGATCTAACTAATCCTCCTAATCCTCAAACTGCTCAAACCAAAAATTCTCCAGAGTTGCTCATTATTGGCAGAGAATCCTTGGAGGTCGATCGATCTCTGCCAGAAAGTTTGCGTAGCTATGTAGAGCAGGGTGGACGGGCGATCGTGTTTATTCAACAGCCAGAATGGTATAAGCATCAGGGCTTACGGGTTGCTCCCCACCTGAGTCGCCGAGTTTTTCCTATAGATCCTAGCCATCCTGTCACCCAAGGTTTAGATGAAATAGATTTGCGAGATTGGCGGGGAGCCAGCACCCTCACGGAGGCATATCCAGACACAATTAAAAATCCACCGCAATTTAGTCCCCATAATTCCCCTTGGTATGGTTGGCACTGGGGCAATGGCGGAGCCGTCAGCAGTGTGCCGATGGAGAAACCCCATTACGGTGGCTGGCGATCGATCCTGCAATCAGAATTTGATCTGGCTTATACTCCGCTCATGGAACTAAATTACGGACGAGGGAAACTAATCCTCACAACCCTCGACCTTGAAGACCATTATCTCCAAGACCCGGCAGCGGCTCAACTTGCTCGGCAGATGATCTCCTATGCTGCTAACCTCGATTCTCCATCTAATTCTCAACCTGAACTACAACCTAATCTGCAATCTCAAGAGACGGTATTTATTGGCAACGAGGGAGACACGGTACTTTTAGATAATTTGGGATTGCGCTACCAGAGAGCGGAGCAGTTAGTTCCAGAGGCGGGATTACATATCCTTAGTGCTACGGCAAATGTAACTGATCGAGATTTACAAAATTACCTAAAAACTGGCGGTAAACTATTCCTCCTACCTCCCGGCACTCCCGATCGCCATCATCCTAATTCTCTTAATGACAGCAGTTTGTGTTCAGGTGAGTCGTGTGATCCCCCTAAATCCCCCTTCAAAAGGGGGACTTCAAACTCAGTGGTGAGCTTAACAGATATGAATTTGCTGTATGTTGGGAAGCTGGGGATCAAGGCGCAATGGCAAGAAAATTTCCCCGGTTCTTTGCAAGTGCCGACCTGGGCAGCAACCCGTGGTTTAGGAATTGCGGATCTTCATGCCCGGACAGATTTTGGGGCTTGGGTAATTACCGAGGGGGGAGAGCTTGGGGGGAATGGGTTGTTTGCGAAGGTACAGGTTGAGCAAGATCAAAGTCAAAAGGTAAAAGGTAAAAGTAATGGGCAGAAGGAAGAAAGTAAAAATAAAGGGCAGGAGCTAGGGGTGGCGATCGCTACTACTCTTAATCCTGAAGGTTTATGGAATCCAGAAGCACCTCCAGAAACTTTACCTACCTATCTGCGTTTAACTCGATGGCGACAAACGAGGGCGATCGTCCAAGTCCTCGCTAACCTAGGGGCAACTTTCCGCAGTGATGAGCTAATCTGGCAACATCCCCCCAATTTCTGGGAAAAATCTTGGGCAAACCTACAGGAAAAATTCCTCGGTAAACCTCCCCAAGCTGGTTTCTATCACTTGGATTACTGGGAAGATTTCAACTACGGTGATGATCCCTACCGTTACTATCGCTGGTAAAATTTTTGGTACATATTTACTTATTAGTAGTAACTTCTAGCTAGGTAGTCAGCTACAGTTAGAAAATACCTATAGAAAATATCTAGTTTTTTTTAGAGCAGACTAAGGACTGACATCATGATGGATAGGCAGCAATCAAACAAGCCCCTGTTTTCACAACATTATTTGGAGTATCGGCTTCAGGAATCCCCAGAATGGCAGGAAGATGTGGCGGCAGGGTTTGCAGAATTAAAAAATCTCTATTTATCAAAAGAAAATCTGTTGTCGACTCTGAGTGAAGCTCAAACTGAGGAAGTATTTATTAAGCCAGTATTAGAGATTTTAGGATTTAGCTACATTCCCCAAGTAACAACTAGCGGGAGAGGGAGGGCTGAACGTCCTGATTATGGTTTGTTCATTGATGATTCTGAGAGAGATGCTGCCTATCCTTTGCAGAATAATGAAACAGCATTTTATGGACGGGTGAGGGCGATCGCTGAGGCGAAATATTGGGAACGTCCTCTGAGTAAAGTGTCTGCTAATGATGGGCGGGATATTTATAAAAATACGAATCCATCATTTCAGATTGCCAGTTATCTGGCGGGGACGGGGGTTAATTGGGGGATTTTAACCAATGGCAGGGAATGGCGACTCTATTCTCGGTTGGCTTCTTCTACAGCAACAGAGTTTTATCAGGTAGATTTGGTGGAGCTTTTGGAGGGGGAAGATTTAGATCAGTTTAAGTATTTTTGGCTATTTTTCCGTAGGGATGCGCTGGTGAAAGATGCTCAAGGGCGTAATTTTTTGGAGCGGGTACGGGAAGGCAGCAATACCTATGCTCAACGGGTGGGAGATGAGTTAAAAAAACTGGTGTTTGTATCAAATCTTTACCTATCGTCTAGCCAGTGGTTTTTGTGGTGGATGCAAACCGTCGAGGAGAGGAGGTGACAGAGCTACATATCTATGAGGCGACTTTATCTTTTCTCTATAAAGTATTATTTATGCTCTTTGCTGAGGCGAGAAATTTATTGCCGATGGATAATGATGATTATCGAGAACAGAGTTTGATTAGTATGTCAAAAGAAGTTGCTTTATCGATCGATCAACAGCAAAATTTTAGTAAGGTTTCAACAATATTGTACGATCGCCTATTAAGTTTATTTCAATAGTAGATCAGGGCGATCCAGCCTTAAGTGTACCTCGGTATAATGGGGGTTTATTTCATTTTTATTTTCGGGAAGAAGAAGCGAGAAATGAATATCCAGCTAATTATTTTTTGTATCGCTTTAAGCTATCAGATGCGGTTTTAGCTCCAGTTTTGGATCGGTTGGCAAGATTTGAGGAGCAACCCATTGATTATAGTTTCTTGGGTGTGCGTCAGTTGGGTTCTATTTATGAAGGATTATTAGAATATAAAGTCATCATTGACGATCGAGTTACAGGCAAGGCACATTTGGAAAATGATAAGGGAGAGCGAAAGGCTACGGGTTCTTATTATACGCCGGATTATATTGTTAAATACATTGTTAGCCATACTCTCAAGCCAATTTTGGAGCAGCGTCAAGCCCGATTTGGAGAGTTGATGGGGCAGATCAACACAGTTCATCATCAATTACAGGATCAGCGTTTAGGTGTCCAAAGTCGACAGGGATTACAAAGGGATTTACAGCGCTTAGAAAGAGAGGCGCAAAAGACTTTATTAGATATCAAAGTTTGTGATCCGGCGATGGGAAGTGGGCATTTTTTAGTGGAAGCTGTGGATTATTTGACTGATGAGTTGATCCAGATTTTGACAACATATCCTGATCATAATCCAGTGTTGAAAATGTTAGATGAAACCCGCCAGAGTATTTTAGAAAATTTGCAACAGCAGGGAATTAAAATTAGTCCAGATAAACTAGAACCTACTCAACTTTTGCAACGGGTGGTGATGAAGCGTTGTATTTATGGGGTGGATTTGAACCCAATGGCGGTGGAGTTGGCAAAGGTAAGTTTGTGGCTGCATTCTTTTACTGTTGGTGCGCCTTTAAGTTTTTGGATCATCATTTGCGCTGTGGAAATTCTTTAATTGGGACTACGGCAAGGGCGGCAGAAATAGCGATGCAAAAGGAAGATAGTGGACAAGTCAATCTATTAACTGGCCCCTTTGTGGGATTGCTACGGGCAGCAGAAATTATGCGGGGTGTGAGTGTTTTGAGTGATGCCACTTTTGCAGAACTTGAGGAAAGTGAAAGGTTATTTCGGGCTTTTGATGAGGCGGCAAAACCATATAAACGATTGTTAGATATCTACATTTCCCGATTTTTTGGACTAAAGCAAGCAGAAAGTTTTCTCCGCATCCACGGGACAAATGCGATTACATCTAGTGTGAGAAAAATGAAAAAACTAGATGCAGCTATTTATTCAGGAGCGCAAAAACTTAGTGAGGAAAAACACTTTTTTCATTGGGATTTAGAGTTTCCAGAGGTATTTATTGATCTAGAAAATGCTAGATGGGATGAAAATGCTGGCTTTGATGCTGTAGTTGGTAATCCACCTTGGGGTGGAGAGTTTTCATTGAAGGACAAATCTTTTTTACAAGATTATTATGAAATAGAAAACTCATCCAATCTTGATTCATACTCTGTTTTTACAAAATCAGCAATTCAGAGAATAAGAAATAATGGATTTTGTGGATATATTACGCCCGATACTCTGTTACGGAAAGATGACTTAGAATATTTACGAAGGTTTTTACTTTTTGAAACTGAAATAATAGAGCTTATTGAAACTGGTCCACTATTTAAAGAGGTTAGAGATACTTGGTGTTTAATAATGATAGTTTCTCATAAACTTCCATCAAAATATCACCGAATCAAACATAAACAAATTAGTAGATTCATTGTTTCAGTGGAAGAAAGACTAGAAACCTTTGGTATCCATGCTTGGTCAAGACAATCAATAACTGCTCAAATTTACTGGAAAACTCGACCAAAACTAATAATAGGCTACTCTGCATCAAGAAAAGAGCAAAAGATTATAAAAACTATTGAAAGTAAATCTGTATTTCTTAAAGATCACTCTTTTAATTTAGATATATCCAGAGGTGAAGAAGGTAGCAAATTAAAACTAAAACAAGATTTGACTAGTAATTTTTGGATGGTAGTTCCTGAACAAATAGAAAGATATTATATTGATGAGGGAATTAATATACCTGAATCATCTCTCACTTCTAATAAAATACATAAGTATTATCAGCATCCTAAAATATGGATAATTCGTATTCAAAAAATGCGTTGGCTTCAGCGTATAGTCTGTACATTTGATAGAAGAAGTAATTCAGCAGGGATGAAGACATTACAAATTATTATTTCTCAATCTGATAATGAAAGAAATTTATTATTTGTCTCTACCCTACTTAGTTCTAGCTCAATCAATTTTTGGTGTTCAAATTATTTAGTTGATGATATGAACCAATCATATCTTGAGAGAGCTCCTATCCCGGAAATAAATTTTACTACTCCTCTTGATCGCCGCCATCAAGCCCTAGAAAATCTGATTACTCTCTACACCCAATATCAAACTCATGGCAACCTCGATCGAATCCTTGCCCAAACCCGCCATCATCTCAGCCAACAACCAGAAGAAGCTGATATTATTCACGATTTCTTGGCATACCTCGCCACCCAAATGATTGAACTCAATCAACAAAAACAAACCGAGATCAAAGCCTTCTTGAAATGGTTAGCAGATTTTATTGTCTGTCCCATTGATACCCTCACCAATAAATCGAAAATTCAGAATTATTTAGGCGACTATGCCAAAAATGAACCCCATCTCAGCTTTCGAGATTTGATCGCCGTCCTCAAGAAAAATAGCAAAAAAATTGCCGTTGATCCGATCGCGCGTCGAGTTCAAGAAAGTATCGAACCAGAATATCAACAAAGTTTAGACACCCTCCTGCCCATCAAAACCAAACTCCTCCAGAGCGATACCTTGATCAATGCGATCGTCTATCAACTTTATGGCTTAACAGCAGAGGAGATTGCGATTGTTGAAGGTAGACCATGATTTGTGGATACAGCAGCTAACTTTTTAGCCCTGACCATAGATAAATTCCCCCAGAAATCCAAGTCAGGATTACGGAAACACCAAAAATACCGAGGATTGGGTTTTGCCAACTTTCTGGAAGGGGAGCGATTAGTAGAGCGATCGCCACAATTTGCACAATAGTTTTCAGCTTGCCCCAGATATTTGCCCCGCTAATAGTCGTTTGCTGTACCCGCCATCCGGCGATCGTCAACTCCCGGGCAAGAATCAAAAACACCGCCCACGCTGGGACTTTTCCCATTTGAATTAGTACCAGTAGAGGAGCCAAAATTAGCAACTTATCCACCAGGGGATCCAGAAACTTGCCCAAATCCGTCACCTGATCTAGCTTCCGAGCCACATAGCCATCTAGCCAATCCGTTGCTGCCGCCACTAGAAACAGAGCTAGACAAACCCAGCGCAGAGTAATTTCCTGCCCAGGGGGTGGATAGCTCAAGCCATAAACCAAAAAGGGCAAGACAAACAGGCGAGAGACGGTGATCCAGTTAGCTAAGTTCATGTTTTTGTGGTTCCCTAAACTACTCTCTAGATAGTTCTCTAGAATATTTTTCTGAGATTATGCTGATTTCGATCGAAATTATGGTCTGCAAAACGGCAGAGGATAATGGATAAGTTTTTGTGCTAATCTGAGTTTAATATCTAAAAGATTTTTATCCACAGATTGCTGAAATTTAAGCGAGTCTATTGATCCGATTTGCGGGCAGTATCTCCGTTAAATTTGCTGAAATTTGCTGAAAAGATAAAAGTTCCCATCTTCTAGATAGAGAAACAGAGATCATTTCATTTTTGGGAAGTGGGTTCTACCCGCTTTTTTTGTTGGAGTTCTTGCCATGAGCCATCCTTTAGTTCCCCAAATCCTTGAATTAGCAGCCCCGATCGCCCAGGAATTGGGACTAGAAGCTGTGGGGGCAGTATTTCAAACCAATAAACGCCCGCCAGTGCTCCGGGTTGATATCCGCAATTGCCAGACTGATACCAGCCTCAAGGATTGTGAACTGATGAGCCGGGCTTTGGAGGAGGCGCTCGATCGAGCCGAACTGTTGCCAGAAGCCTATATTCTTGAAGTTTCTAGCCCCGGCATTTCTCGCCAGCTAGCGAGCGATCGAGAATTTATTTCCTTCAAGGGTTTTCCGGTCACGGTGCATACTACCGAGCCTTACCAAGGACAGTCAGCATGGCAAGGAAATCTAACGAAGCGTGATGAAGCAGCAGTTCATCTCAATCAAAAGGGTAAGGCAATCAAGATTCCCCGTGATCTGATCGCCAAGGTGCAACTAGACCAAGAAACTTAGACTTTTTCCTGTGGCTTTTACCTAAATCTTTCCCAACTATAAAAATACCTAAAATACTTATATGTCAATAGTTAAACTCGATGGGCTTCAGAAGATGATCGAAGAGATCAGCAAAAGCCATAATTTACCAGAAACTGCCGTCCGTCAAGCCCTGCGGAAAGCTCTCCTCAAAGGCTATGAACGCTACCGCCGGGCGCAAAATCTTGCTCATTTTGAAGAAGATCATTTTGATAATTTTGAAGTAGACCTAGACCTAGAAGAAGAATGCTTCCGGGTGTTGGCAACGAAGACGATCGTAGGCGAAGTTACCGATGATGACCACCAGATTTCCCTTGCAGATGTGCAGGAAGTTGACCCCGAAGCCCAGTTGGGTGGAGAAGTAGTAATTGATATCACCCCAGATCAGAACGAATTTGGGCGGATGGCTGCCATTCAAACTAAGCAAGTTCTCGCTCAGGAGTTGCGGGATCAACAACGGCAGTTAATTCAAGAAGAGTTTCAGGAACTAGAGGAAGAAGTTGTCCAAGCACGGGTGCTGCGGTTCGATCGCAAGTCTGTGATCATGGCAGTACGGAGTAGTTTTGACAAGCCGGAAGTGGAGGCAGACCTGCCCCAAAAGGAACAACTGCCCAACGATACCTACCGAGTTGGCAGCACCTTCAAAGTATTGCTCAAAAAAGTCT
>JAAUUE010000091.1 GCA_012031635.1 Coleofasciculaceae cyanobacterium SM2_1_6
GCCCGCCTAAGATTCTCCATTATTGATACGGGAGTGGGCATTGCTCCAGAAAATATCCAGAAATTATTTAAGGCGTTTGGGCAGGTGGCGATCGCAGTCGGCAAGCGGAGGGGACAGGTTTGGGGTTAGCCATTAGTCAACAAATTGTGCAATTAATGGGGGGAAAAATTCATGTAGAAAGTCAACCGGGCGTGGGCAGCAAATTTTTCTTTGAAGTAGATATACCTTTAGCCACGGACTGGAGTCAAGCACAAACTGGTAAGGCTAATATGATTGGCTATCAGGGTGAGCAAAAGCGAATTTTAGTAGTGGACGATCGTTGGGAGAATCGAGCGGTGATTCTGAATTTATTAGAACCCCTTGGTTTTGTGATCACCGAAGCCGAAAATGGACAAGATGGCTTGGACAAAATCCGAGAAAGCCTCCCGGATTTAGTGATTACAGATTTACAAATGCCCATCATGGATGGCTTTGCTCTGCTCAAGCAAATACGGGATGACCCGGGCTTAAAACATCTCAAAGTATTAGTTTCCTCGGCTTCGGTTGCCCAGTTAGATCAGCAGATGAGTTTGGATGCTGGGGGCGATGATTTCCTTGCAAAACCAGTAGATACTCAGGATTTATTTAAGTTGCTGGCTCACCATCTGCAATTGACTTGGAACTACGAAGAAGCAACAGCAACAGTTGCCCACTCTTCAGAAGTAATTGCCCCCCCACCCGCCGATTTACAAGTATTATTAGAACTAGCCCAAGAAGGGCGCTTGAAAAAACTCATGGAAGTGGCGGAGCAAATTGGCAAGCAGGACGATCGCTATCATGCCTTCACCCAACAGGTCTTGCAACTAGCGAAAAAGTTTCAATCCGAAAAGATTGAGCAATTGATTAATCAATATCTAGCTCCAAGTGTTATTTAGAAATGTTTTATTCAGAGAAAATATTTTCCTATGTTAACGAACCAATCTCCGCAAGAAGTAACACCTGGGCCAGCTCAACGCCGTCGATCGATACCCCTGAAGTTAATCCTCATTGCCCCTTTTATCCTCCAGATCTTTGCGGCAGTAGCCTTGACTGGCTATTTCTCGATTCGGAATGGTCAAGAATCTGTAAATAATTTAGCTGGTCAACTCCGCAAAGAAGTAACCATGCGAGTCAACAACTATCTAGTTAATTTTATGGCTAAGCCAGTGGAAATTAATCAGATGAATACCAACGCCATCAGTCTGGGCGTGACCAACCATAACGATCAAAAGGAATTACTCCGAAATTTCTGGAATCAAAGTCGCAGTTTTGGACAGACAGTGCCCCTGTATATTTACTTTGGGAATCCGGCGGGTGGTTTTGCTGGGGCTGGGATCTATGAACTAGAGGACAAAGTTGCGATTGAATACACTGAAAACTTTAGGGCGGGTGATTATTATAGTTATATTGCCAACGAGATCGGCTACCCAACTACCCAGCCCTTCTATCAAGAGGGAGCCATATATGAGAGTAACTATGATGCTCGACAACGTCCTTGGTATAGTCAAGCCCTCGCTGCCAACCAAGCTATTTGGACTGAGGTTTATGTTTATAGTGACGGCAACTTGGGGACTACCGCCGCTCAGCCTGTCTACGATCGGGCAAGTAATTTGCTGGGCGTGGTCGCCGTTGACTTTTCCTTGGTTGGAGTCAGCAAATTTTTGCGTCAAGTCAAAATTGGGAAATCTGGGACAATCTTCATTGTTGAGCGCAATGGTCTGCTGGTGAGTAGCTCCACTACTGAAGACCCCTACGTTAAGGTATCACCGGAAGAAACGCAACGCCTCAAGGCAATTGATAGTTCAATTCCCATCATCCGTCAATCTACGCTGGTGCTGCAAGAAAAATTCAAGGATTTAGCCACAATTAATGATGCCCAGCAACTGAAATTTATGGCAGATGGTCAGTCCCAATTTGCCAGTGTCACCCCTTTCAAAGATCAGCATGGCTTGGATTGGTTAATCGTTGTGATTGTTCCTGAGGCGGATTTTATCGGGCAGATTAATGAAAATACCCGCACCACAATTTTCCTATGCCTCTTGGCTCTGACGATCGCCACCATTTCTGGTATCTATACATCTCGGTGGATTAGTATGCCGATCGTCGCCCTCAACCAAGTATCTCGATCGATTACCGCCGGAGATTTTACCCAAACGGCTCCCGCCAGCCAAGTCCAAGAACTGGATAGTTTAGCCAGTTCCTTCAATCAAATGAGTGGGCAGTTGCAACAATCCTACGCCCAACTCCGGGATTATTCCCAATCTCTGGAGCAAAAAGTTCAAGAGCGCACCGAAGCCCTCCGCATCAGTGAAGAACGTTTTCAGCTAACCATGGAAAGTGTCAAGGATGGTATCTGGGATTGGTATCTTGACACCAATGAAGTCTATTTTTCGCCCCAATGGAAACTTATCCTTGGCTATGCAGACCATGAGTTAGTCAATGCTTTTAGCACTTGGGAACAGTTGCTGCATCCGGAGGATGTGGCTCCCTCCTTGGCGGGAGTGGAGGAACACTTAAAAGATCCAAGCTCTGCTTTTTCTCTAGAGTTTCGGATGCGCCACAAAAACGGTGACTATCGCTGGATCCTCTCTAGAGCCAAGGTAGTAGCTTGGGACGATCGAGGGCAACCCCGGAGATTAGTGGGTTCCCATACGGATATAAGCGATCGCAAAATTGTCGAACTAGAACTGCAAAATGCCAAACAACTGGCAGACAACGCCAACCAAGCCAAGAGTGAATTTCTTGCCAACATGAGCCACGAACTGCGGACTCCTCTCAATGGTATCTTGGGCTATGCCCAGATATTGCGGCGATCGAAAGCAATCCCCGAACAAGACCATCACGGCATCAGGACTATTTATCAGTGCGGGACGCATCTGCTGACTTTAATTAACGATATTCTCGATATCTCTAACATCGAAACCAAAAAATTAGAACTTGTGCCGCAGGCAATTCACCTGCCTTCTCTGTTGCAGGGAGTGAGGGAAACCTCCCAAATTCATGCCCAACAAAAAAGCATCGAGCTGCGCTACGAACCCGACGAAAATTTACCCATTGGGGTCATCGTTGATGAAAAGCGATTGCGACAAGTATTAATTAATTTGTTAGGTAATGCCACCAAGTTTACTGATCAAGGGGTAGTTACCTTTAAGGTGCAGCTATTAAATCCCCATACCCATCAAAATAAAACCGCCCAACTCCGCTTTACCATCACCGATACAGGCATTGGCATTGCTCCAGAAAACATTGATAAACTATTCCGAGCCTTTGAGAAGGTGGGCGATCGCAGTCGGCAAGCCGAGGGGACGGGTTTGGGATTAGCCATTAGTCAGCAAATTATCCGGTTGATGGGGGGACAAATTCAAGTCCAGAGTCAACTGGGAGTGGGCAGCGAATTTTTCTTTACAGTAGAACTACCTTTGCATAATGAATGGATTCAACCCAGTGGCGGGGCAGAAAAAAATATTGTTGGTTATGGGGGCGTGCGGAAACAGATTTTGGTAGTGGACGATCGAGGGGAAAACCGGGCGATAATTATCAACTTACTCGAACCCCTTGGCTTTATCGTCCTTGAAGCCGCCACCGGACAGCAGGGCTTAGATAAAATCCGGGAAACCTTACCAGATTTAGTCATCATAGACCTGCAAATACCAGATATGGATGGTCTCGCCCTAGTCAAACAATTGCGGAGAGACAGGAAGTTGCCGCACCTCAAGATATTGGTTTCCTCAGCCTCCCTATCTCTGATAGACCAACAAAGGAGCTTGGCTGCTGGAGGAGATGAATTTTTGGTCAAACCAGTAAATGCGGGGACTCTATTTAATACCCTAGCCAGACATTTACAAATTACTTGGATCTATGAGGAAGAGGCAGAATTAACCCCAGTAGTAGATACTCCTGCCTCAGACTTAGTAGTGCCGCCGCCTAGGGAGTTAGAGGTGTTGTTAGAACTAGCCCAAGAAGGACGCTTGAAAAAACTCATAGAAGTGGCGAGACAACTTGGACAGCAGGACGATCGCTACCAGCCCTTCGTCCAACAAGTGGTACAACTAGCCAAGCAATTTCAGTCAGAAAAAATTGAGCAATTGCTGCAACAATATCTCACCGTGGTCGGGGCGGCTAACTACTAAGACAACTTTTAGTTGTCTTCGCTGGGGTCTTTGACTTCGGGGACGATCGTGGGGCGATCTTTGTCTTCCCAACCGGGGGGGCGTTTTGAGTTGTACCAAGCGATCGAGCCAATGGCTACCGCAGCCACAAAGCCTACAGCATAAACCCCATAAAAATACACAGGGGTGCTGGGAGCTTGGGAGATTTCCATCAAAAGACGTTGAATTGTGAAATTTAGCATTAAATAAATTACTCCGATATTGTAGTTAAACTGAGTTTTATTAAAGATCAAAACTTAATCTTAGCAAAAATACCTTTCTAGATGCAGATTACCCTTGGGGAGCCGGGGCAACTGGTTCTGGAGCCGGGGCAACTGGTTCTGGGGCACGAGCTTCAGGGACTGGTTGATATTCACCACCGCCACTCCTGCCACTGGCAGCCGGCGGGACGTAATCATTGACCGGCTCTGGCTCTCTTCGTCTCCCGCCACTATCTCCCCGCCCGGCATTATTATCCCAGCTATCCCTAGCTCCACTATTGGGATCACCACTAGTTCCAGCAGTATTGAGATTGCTATTAGGCGGCTTAATGGGTTCTACTTTAATGGTGGCCTCTCGATCGAGGGACGGCAGGGGCGGGAATTCTTCGGGCTGGAGATCCTTAATTACCGTGGTCATGAACTGACCCCAAGCTCGGGCGGCGGCACTACTCATCCCAAAGGTAGGAGTATTATCATCATTCCCCATCCAAATGCCAGCAACTAACTGGGGGACATAGCCAATGAACCAGAGATCCCTTGATTCATCAGAGGTTCCCGTCTTGCCTGCCACTGGCCGATCGGGCAGGTAGGCAGCCCCGCCAGTCCCCGAATCCACCACTGCCCGCAGCATCCATGTCATAATTGCCGCCGTATCCGCATCCACCGCTTGGACAGACTGGGGACGGGCTTCATAGATAATCTTGCCCGTTTGGTCTACAATCCGCTTAATCCCGTAGGAAGAAGTATGTTTTCCTCTGTTAGCAAGGGTGCCGTAGGCTCCAGTTAGTTCTAATAAATTTACTTCTGAAGCTCCGAGGGCAAGGGAGTAGGTAGATTGAAGATTGGACTGAATACCCATTTTTTTCGAGAGGGTAATTACCGGATTCCAGCCCACATCAAGGAGGACTTTGATGGCAACAATATTCAAAGAAGAGGTGAGGGCATCCCGCATAGAAACATTGCCCCGGAACTTGCCGCCATAGTTTTTGGGTTTGTAGTCGCCAATGGTCAGCTCCGCATCAAGGTAAGATTTTTCTGGAGAGAAACCGGCAGCGATCGCCGTGGTGTACAACAGCCCCTTGAAGGTGGAACCGGGTTGGCGCTGGGCTTGGGTGGCGCGGTTAAATTTCTGGGTTTGAAAATCAGTCCCCCCCACCATGACGCGAATCTCCCCGGAGCGGGGATCAAGAGCAACAAGGGCGGCTTGGCTAAAACCATCATACTGCCCATCCTCAGCAACAGTATTTTGAATAACTTTCTCTGCGGCTTGCTGCCAAGTCCGGTTGAGGGTAGTTTCAATAATTAACCCTTCGTTGGCGAGGGTTTCTGGAGTGACATGCTTGGGTAGTTCGGTTTTGATAAACTCCACAAAGTAGGAGGCTTCTCGATCGGTGGCGCGGTGGGGGCTGGGGTTGGTTTCTAAGGGCGAGGCGATCGATTCTGCGGCTTCTGCTGGCGTAATGTAACCACTGGCTAGCATTCTCTGCAACACCAAATTCCGGCGGCGGCGGGCGAGGGCTGGGTTAACTAGGGGGGAATATTCCGTAGGGGCAGGGGCTAAGCCAGCAATGGTTGCCATCTCCGCCAGGGTCAACTTTTGGATCGGCTTGCTGAAATAAACCCAAGCTGCATCGGCAATTCCGTAGGCTCCAGAACCAAGATATACCAAGTTTAGATACTGCTCGAGGATGTCATCTTTGCTAGTCTGGGCTTCAATTTTTTGGGCAAGGCGGGATTCCCGGAGTTTCCGCCAGTAGGTACGTTCTTGGTCAAGGAAAATAATCCGGGCTAATTGTTGGGTGATAGTGCTGCCCCCTTCGACCACCTGCCCCGACTCGAGGTTAGATAGCATTGCCCGGAAAATACCCTGGTAGTCTACCCCATCGTGTTCTTGGAAACGACGGTCTTCGATGGCAATGAAAGCCTGAGCTAACCGGGGGGGGACCTGCTCGATGGTGACTCGATCGTGGGTCACAGGCCCTGATTGGTGGATAATATGCCCGTCGGCGGCTTTGATGGTTAAGGCTCCCGATCGCACATAGTTCATCACCCGTTCCCGGAGTTGGAAACTAGGCAGGCTGGATTCCACTTCTAGCCACGCCCAATAGCCTGCTGCTGCCGCACTCCCAGTCCCAATCAGCATTGTACTCAGGACGTACCAACGCCAACGCCCCTTCAAAAACCGAAACCCTAAAATATTGCCCGTTGCCCGGATAGTGTTCCTGAAACCACCACCCAGAGCCTTGACAAGCTGGGGCAAGGGTGGTTGTCGCCGCCGGGGTCTAGCGATCGGCTCAGGACTCACCTCTAGGTTAGGATTAATATTTCCGGAAAGTCTTCTGGGGGAATCACCAGAAAAATCCCCAGTCAAATCTTGGGAAGGCAGGGGATCACCCCCGGCATCTAATAATGGTGGGGTGGGATCATTATTTTTAGGTGCTGATGAATTATTGAACTGGGGGATAAATCTAACCACGGGTCTGCCTCACTCACTCCAAAATACTACTACTCAAAACTACTTGAAAATATTGTTACGTTGTCTATCTAATTTAATTTCATGGACAAATTCGCTGTCCGGGGCGTTTATACTTATTTGGGCATTTTTAGATATTTTTAGATATTTATTTAATCTAGTTATTTGTCCGTCGTTTATCATGGTATCCAATATATAGCAATCCTTGAGAATCCACAAACTCACTCAAAACTCACGGATGCACCGACTCCTAAACCCATGGAAAATTCATCTATCCCCGCCAGAACCCCTTTCTACGACTTGGCGATCGCCCAAAATGCCAAAATGACCACCTTTGCAGGTTGGGAAATGCCGATCCAATTTACCGGAATCACCGCAGAACACCAAGCAGTACGCCGTCAGTGCGGGATTTTTGATGTCTCCCACATGGGCAAGTTTCTCTTTTCTGGTCATCAACTCCTCCAGAGTCTCCAGCCCCTAGTCCCCAGCGACCTGACCCGCCTGACTCCCGGCTCCGCCCAGTACACAGTCCTCCTCAATTCCCAAGGCGGCATCATTGATGATGTTATTTTTTATTACCAAGGCGAAGACTCCCAAGGACATCAGCGGGGGGTGATGATTGTGAATGCGGCGACGAAAACTAGGGATAAGGCTTGGTTACTGGCTAATTTGGAGTCTACCCCGGTCACGCTCCAAGATATCTCCCGATCGCAGGTTCTCCTCGCTCTCCAAGGGGCAGAGGTTCTAGCCTATCTCCAGCCCTTGTTAGCCGAGAACGACAATAATGTAACTGTTGAGGATTTGCGGAGTCTCCGCCCCTTTGGGCATTTTACCATGGCTAGGGGCGGGGAGCAGATTTTTGTGGCTCGGACTGGTTACACCGGAGAAGATGGCTTTGAGATCATGACTACGCCCTCGATCGGGCTGCAACTCTGGCAAGATTTTATTGCGGCAGGGGTGACTCCCTGTGGTTTGGGTTGCCGGGATACCCTGCGCCTAGAAGCAGCCATGGCTTTGTATGGACAGGATATCAACGAACAAACTACGCCCCTAGAAGCGGGCTTGGGATGGCTGATTCACTGGGACAAGGGAAATTTTTTGGGGAGGTCAGTGTTAGCAGCCCAAAAAGCGGGGCAGAAGCCGAAGTTACTTGTGGGGCTAGAAATGGCGGGGCGGAACATTGCACGCCATGGCTACCCGGTGCTGCGGGGGCAGGAAGTGGTGGGGATTGTCACCAGTGGGACCCTCTCTCCTACCCTTGGCAAGCCTGTTGCCCTTGCCTACGTGTCTCCGGATTTGGGGCAGGTAGGACAGGAGTTATTAGTCGAGATTCGAGGGAAAACCTATCCCGCCACGGTGGTCAAGAAACCGTTCTATCGATCGCCCCACAAATCTACCTAACTCTTTGATTGCCCAACTCTGCAATAATTGCAACAATATCAATAGTTAAGACAACTAATCAAAGTTAAGCAGATGCTGAAAACTGGTGCAATAGTGTAGATGAAATCCTCAATAAATCTAACCAACAAATTTAATCCATAAATTTAATCCATAAAATGGGGAAGCGCAAGGATGATTGATAGTTTAGGTAAACCAGTTACCCCAGATATTCTGTTGGTAGATGACACCCTAGATAATCTCAAGGTTCTATCTAGGGTATTGATGGTGCAAGGTTATCATATCCGCAAAGCCCTCAATGGGAGGATGGCTCTTCAGGCTTGTCAAACAGTGATTCCAGATTTGATTCTTTTAGATATTCTGATGCCAGATATGGATGGCTATGCTGTGTGTCAGCAAATCAAAGCCGATCCCCGGACTACTGGTGTCCCCGTCATTTTTATTAGTGCCCTTGATGCTGGTTTTGATAAAGTCCGAGCCTTTGATATTGGCGGTGTAGATTACATTGCCAAGCCTTTTCAAGTCGAAGAAGTGTTGGCAAGGGTCAAAAATCAACTGACAATCCAACAACTCCAAAAAGACCTCAAGAATCTGAACCAAAAACTCCTCGAATCGAATCAAGAGCTAGAACAGTTTGCCTACGCTGCTTCCCACGATTTGCAATCACCACTGCAATCTATCCTTGGCTATACCGGAGTCATGAGCTTTAAGTACAAGGACAACCTTGATCCAGAAGTGTTGCAGTATGTCCAGAAGATTAATCAGGCGGGGTTAAGGATGAAGTATTTGATCCAAGATATTCTGGAATATTCACGACTGGGGACAGAACAAAAGGAGCCGGAGGTGGTGGATTGTCAGGCGGTGGTGGCGGAGGTGCTGGAGAATTTGGCGGAGGAAATTGCCAAAAAGGGAGCGGTAATTAATTATGAACCCCTACCTTTAGTGATGGGCGATCGAGCCAAGTTCCTACAACTGTGGCAAAACCTGATCAGTAACGCCATCAAGTTCTGTAGTCCCCAAGTCTCCCCCCAAGTAGAAATTAAATTTTCCCCAGATAAAAACCTAAGACTATGGCGTTTTATGGTGCAGGATAATGGTATTGGCATTGATAGCCAATATTTTCAGCGAATTTTTGAAGTATTTCAGCGTCTGCATACCTACCAAGAATATCCGGGGACAGGAATTGGCATGGCGACTTGCAAAAAATTGTTGAGCGCTACGGCGGTGAAATTTGGCTGGAATCTACCCTAGGTCAGGGGACAACTTTTTACTTCACTTTATTGGCTGCTGATCCTCATAGCTAAATTTATACCGAGGAAACTTGTGCCTAATAGTATGGAGATCTAGCGATTCTAACTCCTTTTCTCAATTAGATTGCCTCTGGTGGGTGGCTCCACCCGCCGGCGGCTGGTAAAATCATTTAGGACGGCTATGGGAGGGAGACTTGTAGAAATTTTCTTGAGCATAGTTTTGAAGAATTTACAGTAGTTATTGAGCAAAATTACTCCAAAAAAAGGCGATCGAGCTTAGTTTCTGCCTTTGATTTTCCCCTAAATACCCTGATTAATCTTTGACAGATAATAAATCAATGGTTAGTTAATTTTTTTATGAATTTCTGTACTATTGGTGGTTATTTAGTGGTTATTATTTTAATTTATGAATATGCTTAAATTATTGGGCTTCAATTTGCTGTAATAAATTCGCAAATCTACCTAGTCTAGATTTTGTCCGGATCATGGCAAATCTCTCCTATTGTCAAGCCTTCCCTTGCGGAAATTTCCGTATTTTGACGTAGAGGCTATTAGGAAATTTTAGGCTAGAATCATCATCATCTCTGAAACTTATTTTGGAAACTTATTTATAGGCTATTCTTCATGGCTCATCAACCTTCATCTCAACTCGTTACTCCATGCATCGTAGATCAAGGAATAGTTAATAACAAAAATGACATTCAACGTTTGTTAAGTGACTTGACCTGCGTGCAATATATCCACAGTATTGATGGTTATCCCCACAGCCAAGGCAAGGGTTGCATCACTGAGGTATTTAATGAACCAGCCAGCGCTACTTTAGTGGCAAATCATGGATTGTATATTAATCTCCAGAGTTTTGATTACCTAAAACTTGGTCAATCCAGTAATGGACAGGCTTATTTTGATTTGGTACAGGGCGATCGACAACTCCGCCTCATTCCCCTGTCTAGCCCCCTCCAAGAGCAGCTATCTCAGCAACTCAACACCGAAGAAATTGAAGCCATCTTTAACCAAGTCCTCGCCGCCAAGTGGGACATCCAACTAGACGATGATGGAGAATGCCCCATCTAAACCCTTAGAGTACCGTCCCCGCCTTCTCAAAATATCTCGCTCTAGGAAACCATCCAAGTCTTTATATCTTAAGAATCTGGCTAATAGATAAAAACATGGTTTACAGCGAATTCAAACTTGGTAACTTAATTAAACAATTCGATTTAAGCATCAACGAAAATTCTAACTTGTTTGTTGATATTCCCGACTTAGAATATAGCGAACATCTCAAGTTTTGCCTAAAGGAAAATGTTGCCCTAGCTGTAGATATCAACACCGAAAAAGCCAGATCAGAGCTAATTATTGCCCCAGTCTTGCTCGAAGTGCGTCGGCAAATGAACTATCAAATCTCTCTGTTTTCCGGTACAGAATTTAACGTCGCCCCCGATCGAGGCTTAAATGGCACTTGTGACTTTCTGATTAGCCTCTCTCCCGAACGCTTATTTATTGATGCCCCCGTCATCACTCTCGTCGAAGCCCAAAAAGAAGATATCAAAGCCGGGTTTGGTCAATGCGCTGCCGAAATGTTAGCTGCCCAACTGTTTAATCACCGGGAAGGCAACTCCCTCACCACCATCTACGGCGTAGTCACCTCCGGCACAGCTTGGCGCTTCCTCAAACTCAAGGATGACATTATTTACATCAATACCGTCGAATACTACATCAACCAAATTGCGAAAATACTAGGCATATTTATTACCATTATGAGTTAGCCAATACCAACCCAAATTATCCTTGCAAATTATTCTGAGACTCATATCGTAATTAATTAGATAACAGGAACGTTAATCTCATGTTCTACAGTAACTTTAGTCTGAGTACAGTTCTCAAACAGTTTAACTTAACTCTTAAAGATCACAATAATCTATTTGCTGACATTTCAGAAATTGAACCTAGTGAAATTCTGAAAATCTTGCTCAAGGAAAATATACCCCTAGCCTTAAGCATTAATACTGAAAAAGCCCGCTCCGAGATGATCATTACACCGATTTTGCTGGAAGTCAGGCGGCAAGTTAATTACCGTATTGGTTTATTTTCCGGCTCTGAATTTAATGTTGCCCCAGAAAAGGGGTTAAATGGGATTTGTGATTTTTTAATTAGTCTATCCTCAGAAAATATGCTTATTCAATCTCCAGTTATTACCATTGTTGAGGCAAAAAAAGAAGATATTAAGTTAGGATTTGGACAATGTATCGCCGAAATGTTGGCAGCCCAGTTATTCAATGAGCAAGAAGAGAATACTATTCCTATAATTTACGGAGTAGTAACCTCTGGTAATATTTGGAGATTTCTCAAACTTGAGCATGAAATAGTTTATATTGACTCTGTGGAATACTACATCAATCAAATTAACAAGATCCTCGGTATATTAATAAGTGCGGTAACTAGGTAGATTGTGATAAATTTTAAGTTGAGAGTATGGCAACCCAAACGATCAGAAAACCCTAGCTTAATTCAAAAATTTTCTTAACTCTAATTCATGAAATGCTTATCCTCGGATGAGAGCAGAGATATTTTCCTAGAAGGTGTATTTGCGATCGCGTACCCAGATACTCACGGGAACCCCTGCCCCTTGGGGATTAATCCTTGCCTCTACCACGATCGGTGGTAATTTTTCCTGATCTCTGGCAATACCCTGCTCCGTCGCAAACTCTTGATTAATATCCCGCACCCGATCCTCCGGCATATAGTAGGTTTCCATCCCATACTCGATCCGATTAAACTTTGATTTTCCCTTCAGATAAATTTGATTATCCGGTAAATTTGTGGGCGGAGTTGTGCGAATTGCCACGGGTCGCCAGGGTTCATAAGCGGGATAGGTAGCAAGGATGGATGGAGCTTCGAGGATTACATAAACAGTTGCGTCATATTTAATTTCTTGCCTAATTTCTTGACCGTCACCAATATTATCTTTGGGGAAATCTTTCCAGCCGGGTAATTTCTTGAGAGTTTCTGTCCTGCTAATGTCATAACTGAGGATTTGTGAATAACCTAAAATGGGACTGTAGGGATCTACGGGGGCAGTTTGTAAGAAGACTGTTTTGCCAGTCATGTAGGTATGCACTACCCCAGCCGGAACGCTAATAATTAACAATATTTGCAATATTAAGGGTAGCCAAAATCGCCATTTAGGAAGTCTAGGAACAGGATAGTTAGACAGAAGTGCATTCATGATTTTTCACCTAAAAATTGAGGTTGCAGATTATGAGATTAATTGGAATTATTTTGGACTAGTTGAGATTAATTGAAATTATTTTGGACTAGTTGAAATTAGTTGGAATTAATTTGGATTAGTTGAAATTAGTTAGGTGTTAATAGACTCTGGTGACGGCGATAGCGCTCAAACCAAACTCCAGCAACCATAACGCCAATCCCACAGAGAATTAAGACCAAAGACTTGAGTAATAAGCCAGTTTCGTATTCAAAAGTCCGGCTGAAGATTTGGGCTGTAAGTATAGTCATACCTATCCAAAATGAGATACGATCGCTTTTGTCAGCCCTTCTTTAGTTAGACCAACACCGAGAATAAAGAGTAAAACATTGAAAATAAAAGTACCTAAAACTGGAATGTTGCTGATATTACCGTGCCAAAAACTCACGATCGCCATAGTTCCTAAAATTCCCAAGATCACACTATTATTAATATCTAATCTTAGGTATGGAGCTGTGGTTTGAATGTGGGCAATTCTGACCCAATTGCAGATAGTCCAAACTATGAAGAAGCCAATGGGTAAACTAAAGTAGGATAGTTCATTGCCGCCGTATTCATAAATATCCCTTTGGGAGGACGACCAAGATGAGTAGAAGGAAAGAAAAAAGTTAGGGTAGATAATAAAAAAATAAACTAATTTTTCTGGCGATCGAGGCAAAGATTTCTGGTTCTTCTTCTGATCTGCGCCACGGAAAATCATGGAAACTCCACAGAAAAGCCGGGGGCAAAATTAAACTCACTAAACCCCAGATACTCTGTTGTCCATTGCCTAAATAGGTGAACCAAGAATAAGAACTTATGAGATTAATAAGCGCAGACATCACAGCCATGATCCCCACGGTGAAAATCCATTTCGATCGACACCAGTAAGCAAGGGACAGATAGGCGGCGGCACTAAGAATCGGCATTTGGGTAAACACCCAGAGCCATAGGGAATTTTCTTCGGAGGCAACTTGAGAAAACCCTGTCCAGTAGCCAATCCCAATCAGGGCGATCGCCAACATCCCCAGGATTGTTAACCGCAGACTGTACGCCATCACCAACACCCCCGCCCCCCAGACTAGGTAGAGCTTGAACTCCGCCCCGCCGATGTGGAACATTTGCGCCATCAGAGCCATATTTGCTCCCAGGGTCAAAGCCCCGGTAAACAACAAAGCCTGCCCCAGCAAAGACTGCCAAGGAGTCCTGCCCCGTTGCCAAAGCTGAAACCCGATCGTATTCACCCCGACCAGTACGCTCAACAGCAACAAAATCCGCACCTCTCGACCCCAATCCTGCCAGTTTGCCGCCACAAAGGTAATTACCCCCAAGCCCAAGAGCAGACCGCCGATCGAGAGGA
>JAAUUE010000092.1 GCA_012031635.1 Coleofasciculaceae cyanobacterium SM2_1_6
CTCCCTAGGGAGAAGGGGAGTAAGAGGAAAGTCCCTCTCCCTAGGGAGAGGGATTTAGGGTGAGGGTCATGATTCACGCAAGAGGTCTATTGTATAGCAAAGACCGAGATGGTGAAGAAAGTTTAAGTTGCGAAACCCCTGCACTGCGGGGGTTTCGCAACTCTTCAGCCATTAAGAGCATCAGGATGAGCCTGTGCTGAAATTTTAGACCCTTTTCAGACATCCTCTAAATTCTCTTTGAGCTTAAGCAACTATCGATCGCACACCCCCGGCTCTGCATTGGGATTATGGTTTTTGTAGTCTGCCAACCAAGTACAACCTTGTCTAATTAAACTTTCCAAATTCAGATTCCACACAACTACCCTGCCATCTTGATCGGCTGATACCAAAAAGTTGCCATCTTTACTAAAACTTGCCTCAAAAATAGCTTCACTATGACTGGTACTCAGAGTGGTGATCAGATTTCCATCCAAGCGCCAAAACTTCAGGGTTTTATCTTCGCTCACCGAGGCGATCGACCTCCCATCAGGGGCAAAGCCCACCCAGTTCACCGAGCCATTGTGTCCCCGGAGAGTGGTGATCAAAGTTCCGTCCATACTCCACAGGCGAATGGTGCCTTTATTGGTCGCTGCGGCGAGGAGTTTACCATCGGCGGATATCGCAAGGTAATTCACTGCCCCGTTATTTTCTGGGAAAGTGCGGAGGAGTTGACTACTTCGGCTCCGCTCAGTAACCCCACTTCGGCTAGGTTCAGGAACCTCCAAACTCCAGATTTTCACCGTCTGGTCATCACTGCCCGTTGCGACAAACTCTCCTCCGGGAGCAAAAGCTACCGTATTCACATTATCTTCATGCCCCACCAAAGTCTGTAAGAGTTCTCCCGTGGTACTCCAAATCTTGGCAGTTTTATCCCCGCCAGCACTAGCAATGAGGCGATCGTTCGGCGAGAAAGCTATCCCGTTGACCCCGCCCTCGTGGGCGTTAATTGTCTGGATCAAATCTCCACTTCGGCTCCGCTCAGTGTCCGTACTTCGACTCCGCTCAGTGTCCGTACTTCGGCTAGGGTTTACAGGGGGCTTGTCAAACTGCTCAGTAACCCCTTGAACAGTCCACAGGCGTAGCGTTTCGTCATCACTGCCACTGGCTAAAAACTTACCATTGTGGGAAAAAACTACACTGTTGATAGAATCCGTATGGGCGGCTAATTCTTTCAGGAGATTCCCCCCCGTTGACCAGAGCCGGATGAGGTGATCTTGGCTCCCGGTGGCGATCGACTCTCCCCTAGGACTGGTGCTGACCGTATTCACAGCCTTTGATTGGATAATCTTCTGGGTAAAATCATTCCGCCGCCAAAACTTCACCGTACTATCCCCACTGCCACTAGCCAGAATCTTGCCATCGGGACTGAAACCCACCGCCCGGACTAGATTCCCATGTCCCCGGAAAGTATCAACCAAATTTCCGGCTAAATCCCAGACTTGCACTGTATTATCCGTATTTCCCACCGCCAGCGATCGACTATCAGGGCTAAAGGCAACGCTCAAAACCCAATCTTGGCTGACTTCCCACTCCCGACTGGGAACCTGACTCCATGGCTGGGTAATCCCATCTCGCTGCCAGAGAAATACCTGCCCACTTGCTCCCGTCACAGCCAAAGCCCGATGATTGGGGGCAAACTTCACACTCGTAATCACTTTGTCCGTATCCTGTCCCGGAGCTTGCCACGCCTGCTGCCGTTGAAATTCCCCCTTGGCATCCTGCTGCCAAAAAATCACCAAGCCATCTGCCCCCACAGAAACTAGGGTCTTCCCATCCGGGGCAAAATCCACTCCCAATACCCGGTTACTATGTCCTCGCAAGGTACTAACTAACTGTCCTTGGAGATTCCAGATTTTAATAGTTTTATCCCAACTGCCGCTAGCGATCGACTGCCCATCGGGACTGAAAACCACAGAACTCACCGTATCTCTATGGGCGTTGGGAAAACCAGCCTTGGGGGAGATTGTCCAAATTACCTTCCCTGTCCCATAGTTCCATAACTGTACCTGTTGCCCTGTCCCCCCCACCGCAATGAGTTGACTATTGGGAGAAAAACTAATGGTATCTAGTTCGCCGCCGGTGGCAACTTCTCGCAGTAAATGCCCTTGGGGATTCCAGACTTTAATGGTTTGATCTTTGCTAGCGGTGGCAATGAGTTGCCCATTGGCAGAGAAGGCTAAACCCATGACCCAATCGGTGTGTCCTTCGAGGCGATTACTTTCCCGGATTTGCTCGATCGTCTGTTGTAGGGTTGTCAGCACTCGAATCTTGGTGTCTACACTAGCCCCCCATTGGTCGCCCCATCTGTTATCCCCAAGGCTATTTAACATCCGCCCCGCCTTGAGGCTTTCCACCAGAGCATCAAATTTGCGATTGGAGAGGATCAAACTTTCGGAAGAAGAAACGATCGCTCCAATTTGGGCATTGGTTTCCTTCAGGGAGGCTTGAATAGCAAAAACTCCAGCTATCATGGCACTGGTTAAAAAGCCTAAGCCCCATAATCTGGCTCCAGTTAATCTTTGTTGCAGGATTTGATTGAGTTTATTTTCACTATCTTGTTGTCCTAGTTTCGCTACGGTCAATTCTGCAATTAAGGCTTTTTCTCGGAGGGCAAATTCTAGCCTTTCAATGGTTTCTTGATTGCTAATTTGGCGCTGTTTATAATCTTCAATCTGGAGCTTGGTATTAACTTCTTCGCGCTGTCGAATAAACTCGACTAGATAGTCATGAACTAACTGATAACGGGGAAAGGGAATTTCTGGTAAGAGAAATACTAAGCCAGACTTTTCTAGGATTTCTAAAATCAAGTCCAAAGTTGGATGAAAGGCTCCTTGATCTAGTTCCAGATCAGCAATTAATTCGAGGCGAGTTTTCAGGGGACGGATATTATTTTCTGCGGTCAAGAAATAGAGAACCTGCCAAGCCATGGCTGCATTTTCGGTTCCACAATCTTGGACTACTTGCTCTAAAAATCTTTCTGCTAGCCGTTGTTTTAATCCAGATTCATGGTACTGCTCTAGGGTAGTAATGTTTTCGGACTGGACTTGGGTGCCGACTAACTGGAGTTCAATGGGGCGAATTTCTTGATTCTGACCTGCTAATTCAGCAACTATTTCATTGATTAAATCTGGTTTGATTTCAAAATCAGCCCGGTGAGTGAGGGTGGTGACGACCGATCGAGCATCAGCGATGGAGAAATTACCAAGGGGATAGCGAATTTTGCGATCGAGAATATTGTTATTAATGGGATCAAGCAATACCTGTTCACTATTAAGGAGGTAATGCAAGCCATCTTCCCGCAGAGATAAAATTACTTTGACATAGGAAATATTTAGACAATCTCGTAAGAATTCAAAGAAACTAGTGCGTTGTTGATTGTCAGTATTATAAAAGAAAAACTCCTCAAATTGATCAAAGATCATGACCGTCAGAGCGTGTTGTTTTTCCTGTTGTCGGAGATGTTCTAAGATAGTTGAAATAGGAGAATCATTTTCTAAAGAAAGGGCTTTTGCGAGTTCCTTCAGCCAGTTGGTATAAACTTGAATTGTGATCGGCATCGCTACTCGATCGCCCACTCCCTGTTCTTGGAGAGTCGGAATTAAACCTGCATGAATTAAAGAACTCTTCCCCACGCCAGATTCCCCGTGGAGAACGATTAAACGATGGTCTGCCCGATTGAGACGGGTCATCATATTTTGCAGGTCTTGATAGCGACTAGAAACCCGAATTTCGGCAGCTACCGTGGTTTGTAACCCATTTAAGGTCGGGAAGGATTTCCCATAAATTGGCTGGGGTTGTAATCTTCTCGCCCCAATAAAAGCCCGAAAACCATAAAGTTGCTCTACTGATAATTGTTGCTGTTTAATATGAAAGGCTTCTAGATAGCAACCTTGATCAAAATATAAATTTCTGAGATGTTTAAGAATATCTAAATAGTGTTGGGGATCTGCCCGATGATCGCTGAGTTTCAGGGCTATGTCTAGCTGTTTTCTGGCAATAATTAAATTCTGTTGAGATTGACTAAAGTTGCCCAAAGCACTGTGAGCTTTGACTAGAAATAATCGATAGAGTTGACCTAGTAATAATCCTTGGAGAATTAAGGGATGCTTAGTCAGATCATCATTAGCGATCGGAAATTCTCGAACTAAACTTTCTAGAGCTTGGGTGGCTAACTTGATGCTATCTTGCCACCGAGCTTGGGCGATCGCCACCATTGCCAAAAAACCATAATCTTGAGCCATCTCGATGGTTTTACCGCAGGTTTCATGGACTAATTTGGCTCTTTCTGCCAAGTCCTTGAGGGGAGTCCATGCTTGTAAATACTGGAGAATTTCACCCTGCTGGCTGAGAATTTGGGATACTAATTCGGGACAATTTACTTGACTCAAATTATTAACTGCCTGTTCCATAGCTAGCCACGCAGATTGCCAGTGCAATTGTTTTTGGGCCTGTTGTCTTTCTGCCAAGCGACAATAGCAGAGGGCAATATTAGCTAATACTAAACCTTGAGCTTGTTGATCATGATTTGTCTGCCAAAATTCTAGGGATAATTGATAATGAAGTAAAGCTTTTTCTAATTCTTGTTGGCTGTAGGCATTTCTACCCAAAACAAACTCTAGCTTTGCTGATAACTCTGGCGGTAGTTGATATTGATAGTCTTCCAAATCCTTGAGGGCAAAATCCAGTTCTACGGTTTCCTTGCTCAGGTCTTCTATAGTTAAATACTGCTCTAATTGTTGGGAATAATTACAAATATTATTAACTTTGACTTCGAGGAGATTAACTAGTTCTAGATAATTTAACTGGAGACTAATGGGGGTCACTGCCCAATTATTAAAATCTGGGGCATAACGAACTAAGCTGGTGAGAATGCGATCGTTCACTACCAAAACTATCGGCAAAGGAAATTTGTTGCGAAATTCATCCCTAATCTGGTTAGCAGAAGTCAACAATCCAGTTAAATTAATAACATTTTCTAGCCCCAAAATAATCAAAGCATCTGGGGAAGATTGTCCTAAATTATTTACAATATTACCTGCAATATTATCTCCAAAACTATCTTCAATATTATCTCTAGCATCACCTGTAATATTATCTACAATGTCATATCTAATATGATCTCCAAAACTATCTCCAAAACTATCTCCAATATCATTTGCAATATTATTCGCAATACTATCTACAACATTACCTGCAATCCTATCTTCAATAGTGGAATAAATACTCGTGGTTTGGGGAGGGAGATTAATCTTGAGTAACTTATAATCAGAGGGGAGATGATTTGATAATTCCTGTAGATATTTTTCCCAGAGTTGCTGATAGTTACAACGCATCAAAATCAAAGAAAATTCTCCCCTAGATAGGGTAATAGCCCGGAATAAACTATAAAGGGCTTGTTGATTTTTTGCTGCTAGATCATCTAGGGAATATGGATCGCCCATAACTGAAATTGTTTGGTTTCTTCCAAAGCCGGATTGAGGCTATACCAACAACCTTGCTGGTCTCGGTACTCGAATACTAGCATACTCTTCAGGAGGGTTTGATATTCTTCATCACCCTTAACCGTCTGCTCTTGGACTACCCGAAATAATAAATCCCACTCTTGAGCGTCGATCGGGGAAACCAGAAAATCCCGGCGCTGTCTAATGGCAGTTTCTAGGCATTCCCGAGAGATAGGCGGATCTTCCTGCCGCAGACAGTCGTAGAGCAGTCCCAACAGGTTCCGCAGATGACCGCCGCTAATTTGGCAGAGGCGATCGAGGGTATCGAGACTATCAAATACCTCTAGCACGAGATTTAATCTTTTGGTAACGGGAGCATCAGGAAAGGCTCTAGAAAGCACCAGATGGCGGAGCAAATTCATTCCGGGTTGATACAACTGCCCGTCCCTCGATCGTACCTGTACCATGGGCAGCACCTGCGGGATCAAACCACCCCCCAGACGGTTTTTCAAGGTTTCGGCATCGTTACAAAAAGCCAAGGCGAGGGGAATGGTATAGACAATATGGCAGGCTAGTTGCCGGAGTTCATCGCCCCGATCGATAAATAAATATTCTGGTTGCGATCGTCCAGAGGGCAGGAGTCGATAGGTAATCCGATCGAGATTGTCTACAATTACCACCAAACCCGCTTGTCCCCGGCGTTTCAGTTCAGCTTGGACGGGTTTAATTAATTCGGTATTAATGGCAGCCAGAATATTGCTGGTTCTGGGTTCCAGGTATTCCCGGAGGCGGCGGCGGACTTGGGGCGATTCCTTGGTACGGGCGTGAATCTTGGCAATGCCTAGGGATATTTCGGCTTCGGCATTGAGTTCTATGGGAGTTTGCAAAAACTGCCCGATATCTTGAAAGAGGCGGGTAAATAGTCCGGGTTGCAGCTTGATTTTAATCCCCGCAAGGGCTTCACTCACCTGCCAAGCGATCGCCAGCAGAATATCCGTAATATCCACATCGCCTACATCAAGGTATTGGCTAGATTCAAAATAAACCACCACAAAGCCCTGCTGCTCTAGCTCTGCCTGCAATCGCAATAGCTCTGTGGATTTTCCTGCGCCAATATGTCCGGTAAATAGCTGACAGGTGGGTTCATCGGGGGAGATTCTGGTGATCGTCCGTTTTAGGGCTTCGATCATTTTGCCGCCCCGGACTGCGGAGAGGTCGATGTAATATTTCCGGTCTTCTTCGATACTGACAACGAGAGGTTTACTAGGATTGCAAGCCTTGTAGAATTTGCTTAGATCGATCGCTCCCATGGTCGCACCTCAGAGTTTTTATCTACCGCCCCGACTTTCTGCACTACTAATTATTTTACTAGGCATCTATCAGGCATCACAAATTCCTAACAGACGACATTCCCTTTTTCGATCGTCTCTAGCCGCCGTCAGCCATTGGAGAGAACTAGTTAAAGAGCTAGTTAAAGATGCAAAAGAGTTATTTGTGGAATCAATCTGGGGAGCAGGTTGCCCAGAACTGGCAAGGGTTTGATAAGATTCAACTCCGGGTTTACCAGACAATGCGGTTGTCCCTGTCGTGGCGGCTGGATTACTCATCGCTATCCTACCTAAGTCAACTCCTCCAAAAGTATTTTCTGGAAGCATCGGTTCTGGGGAGACGGTTCCTAGTTGGGAACCAAGGATCGAGCTGACCGCAGGCAAAATTAATAATCCCTGTGTTAAATATTTCTTAGTTAAAGATTTTTGCATAAAATGACAACTCCGATCGAAGAGTGATGATTGATTAGAGAGATTATTAGCCTTTACTTCTCTCTACTTCATTTTTCAGGAGTTGTGGGGGTAATCAGGATGAAAGGTAGTGAGTTGATTGGCTAGTCTCGATCGTCCCTTGGTTCTTCCAGATGCTCAGCGATCGCTTGATAAAAACTCAGGACATGGTGATCCTTCAAACTATAGAAAACGTGCCTTCCCTGTTTGCGAAAGTTGACTAGCCGAATCGCCCGGAGGGTGCGTAATTGATGAGACACTGCCGATTCATTCATGGCTAAAGTAATCGCCAGATCGCCCACGCACATTTCCCCGGTGGCTAGTACAGACAAAATCCTTAGACGGTTGGTGTCCGCCAAAAAGTTCATAAATTCCGCCATGCCTTGGGCTTTTTCGACGGAGAGTATCTGCGATCGAATAGGTGACAGTTTATCCGGCTCGCCATAATTGTGGGTTTCTTCACAGCAGAGTTCCTGATGTTCAGGCTGGATATCAGACTGGGAATCAGACTTGATCATGGCTTCTTCTGGGAAATTGGGCATGGATAAACTGTACCTGAAATTTATGACTGGGATTATTTAGAGGAGTTGCTTATGGTTGCTTATTTATTACAGCCACAGCCGGTATGTCCACAGCCTTGACCATCTGGATGACCATTGGCACAGGCTTCTCCACAGTAGGGTTTGTCGTCTTTCATTACAGCGCTAGAAAGAGAGACAATACACAGACAAGATTCGCAAGCACATTTCATTTGGGTAACGCTAGTCATAGATTTGATCCTTGTTGATTTTGGTTGGTTAAATGCAGACAATGCAGATTTAATTAGGTTTTGGTTAGATACTCTGTTCTTGGGTATTTCTGAAAGGCAAAATTAAAACTACTTTCTTAAACTACTTTGGAACAAGCTCTAGGCTTATCATAACATATGAACAGCTATTCATGTAAATAGATGTAGCAAAGAAATATCTATTTAGGACAGAATCAGAGTTGCAGACCCCCGGCGCTGCGGGGGGGTCTGCAACTAAAACTTTCCTAGGCATTCTAGTCTTTGCCATATTAGAGAATTTTGGGAAATAAAAAAATAACACCTCGATCGAGCCGGGGTGCTATCTATAGATTCTCTAGAAACTACCTAGAAATTATGGAGTGATTATCTGGGGATTATCTAAGATTTTCCCTAGAGCAATTAGTCTAGAGCGATTAGTTAGGAGAAAGAGTCCGGCGCTTGGCAACCATGCGGAAGGCTTCGATCGTGTCGCCGACTACCCAGTCATTAAAGCGATCGACACCGATGCCGCACTCATAACCAGTGCTAACTTCCTTGGCATCTTCCTTCATCCGTTTCAGGGAATCCAAATTCCCTTCGTAGACCAGTTGATTGCCCCGGCGGACTCGGACACTACAGTTACGGGCTACCTTGCCAGAGAGGACATAACACCCAGCAACGGCATTGCGCCCGACGGTGAATATGGCCCGGACTTCGGCTTGTCCGAGGGTTTCTTCCACCTGCTCTGGTTCTAGCAAGCCTTCCATGGCTCCTTGGATATCATCGAGGAGTTTGTAAATAATGTTGTACTCCCGGACATCTACCCCTAACTGCTCGATCGCTTGCCGAGCCGAACCTACAGGAGAAGTATTAAAGCCAATCACCACCGCTCCACTCGCTGCGGCGAGGTCAATATCCGTCTGGGTAATTTCTCCCGCCGTTGCCAACAGCACCCGAATCTGGACTTCATTTTGGGGCAGTTGTTGAATCGAGCCGAGGATAGCTTCCACCGAACCTTGGACATCCGCCTTGAGGATCAAGTTGAGTTCCTTGAGTTCCCCCTCCGCCGCCTTAGCAGAGAGGCTGTTGAGAGTTACCCGACGCGAAGCCATCTGTTGTTGTAGTCTGGTTTCCCGTTGAGTTTCACCCCGTTGATCGGCGATCATTCTAGCATCTTTCTCACTCTCGAAGACTTCAAACTCATCCCCCGCCGCCGGGACATCACTAAGCCCCAAGAGTTCCACCGCAAAGGAAGGACCCGCCTCTTTTACGGGTAAGCCTCGATCGTCCACCATCGCCCGGACTTTCCCAAACACAGAACCCGCTACTAAGCTATCGCCCAGACGTAAAGTCCCATTTTGGATCAAGAGGGTTGCCACAGGCCCTTTATTTTTATCTAGGTTCGCTTCAATTACCGTTCCCCTCGCTAGGCGTTCTGGGTTAGCCACCAGTTCTTCCACATCGGCAACCAGCAGGATCATCTCCAAGAGAGTATCCAGATTTTCGCCCTTGATGGCACTGACGGGAACCATGATCGTATCACCGCCCCATTCCTCTGGTTGCAAGCCTCGATCGGTCAACTCCTGTTTTACCCGGTCTGGTTGCGCCCCGACTTTATCAACTTTGTTGATCGCCACAATAATTGGCACTCCGGCAGCCTTGGCATGACTGATCGCTTCAATGGTCTGGGGTTGGACTCCATCATCGGCGGCAACCACAAGAATGGCAATATCCGTCACCCTGGCACCCCTAGCCCGCATAGCCGTAAAGGCTTCATGCCCGGGAGTATCCAAGAAGACTACCTGTTGCATCTTGCCTTCATGCTCCACATCCACATGATAAGCCCCGATGTGCTGGGTAATTCCCCCTGCTTCTCCTTGGGCAACCTTGGTCGATCGAATCGCATCCAAGAGCGTAGTTTTCCCGTGGTCTACGTGACCCATGATCGTCACTACAGGCGGACGACGTTGGAGATTTTCGAGGTCGCTGACTTCGATCATCTCCGTAACCTTCGTCGCCGGAGCCGTAACCACGGCCATATCGACAATCACCCCAAATTCCTCGGCTACCATCTTGGCGGTATCTAGTTCTAGGGTTTGGGTAATACTAATGGCAATACCCTTGAAGAAGAGATTTTTAATGATCTCTGTTTCTGGGACATTGATCATGGCGGCTAAATCCCGGACGGTTAAAGAACCAGAAAGAGTGGCAAATTCTGCGGGCTGGTCATTTTTCTTGTCTTGACGACGCTCCCGTGGCTCAGCTTTGCGGTCTGTTTTCAGGGTGGGTTTTTTCTTGGTGGCAACGGCGATCGGGGTGCTAGAGGGATGTTCCTGTTTGGGACGGGGCGGACGAGCCACAGATAAGCTGACTACCATCGGGGCATCACCATCATCTAGATCATCTAGATCGTCATCATCGTCTTCTTCAAAGGCATCTTGCAAGCGACGCTTTGCCTTGGTTTTCTTGGCATTTTCCTTTTCTTCTTCCTCCTCTTCCCACTGCTTTTTCTTGCTCACCATCTTGGGTGGTAGGGGGCGCTTGAGATTGAGGCTAGGGGCTGGCTCACCGCCAATTTTAGCGGCGGCTGGATCGGCTTCGCTGGGCTGGGGGCGACGCTGGGGGCGTTGGAGTTCCAAGACTGGACGAGTCACCTTGGCTGCTTCTCCTTCTCCCCGGCTGGGACGATTGGGGTTGAGCTTTTCGCCGGCTCGTGGTTTCGCTTCCGGAGTCTTGGGCTTAATTTCTTCACTGCCCTTGCGTTTGAGGACTGGACGCTCAAAGTTATTGGTGGGAGTCGATCGTTCCCTAGGAGGTGCTTCTAGCACCGGGACTTCCGGGGTATTCAGGGCAGGGGGGGGAGCTAGTTTCTGGCTTGGTTGAGTTGGTTTATCAGCAGCTTGATTAGTTGGCTGCTGGTCGCCCTGACTGAGCACCTGACTAGCTGGTGGGGTTGGTTGAAGAGATGTTTTTTCCCCTTGCCCCTTTTGTCCAGATGGTTCTCCAGATGGTTCTCCAGATGGTTCTCCAGATATTTGTTTGGGCTGTTCAGACTGTGTAGATGGGGTCTGGGGAGACTCGGCAACTGGTTTAGGCTGGTTGGGTTGGTTAGGTTGGCGAGATTCCACCGGAGACTCAAGAGCCGCAGATTGCTCTGGGAGGTTTGCCGGGGGTGATTCTAGACGGTTGGGGGGATTGATCTGAGGTTTCAATTCTGGAGCAGTGGGGGTAGAGGATGACTGGGGGCGATTTTTAGGGTCAATATCTTTTCTCAGGCGCACTTCGACAATTTGGGGTTTTCTTTCCAAGATCGGGCTAGGGGCGGGTTTGTTTCTAGAATCATTTTTTTCTACGATCGGGCGCTTGCGGAGTTTACCTGCTGCTTTTTGGGCTGCCTCCCGGATGCGATCGGCATCAGATTCCGAAATGGTGCTACTGTGGCTTTTGACGGCAATGTGCAGTTGCTCACAAATATTCAAAATATCCTTGTTATCCAAGTTCAATTCCCGCGATAAATCGTAAATTCTTACTTTTATATTATTCATCCACTGTCCCCCGTTTTACTGAGCAATTGTTATTAATTCATAGTCACCTGTTTAGCTGAGATTATGATTATGGTATGGTTACTTCCCTGCTGCCCTAGCCTCAATGCCCTGCTGCTCAGAACTCTAAGAGTTTTCAGCCGAAGAGATTACAGCTAGGATAGCTGGGAAGTTAGCAAAATTTTTACCTCAAGGTAAGACCTTTACTTTTCTATCTTAACTACTGGTTGGCACTAATTTCAGAGAGCTTAAGGATTTCCCCTGAAATTCCCTAGGATTTTTCAAGTAAAAAAGCAAATAGTTGATAACTGATAACTGATAACTGTTTACTGACTATTCTGCTCCCTCGATCGGGGCAAAGCCTTGACGCTGGATATTTTCGGTGATCACCCTTGGCTCAAGGAATTGCAAGAGATAGTCAGGGCTCCCAGCCTTGGAACCAACTCCAGAGAGTTTGAATCCACCAAAGGGCTGGCGGGAGACGATCGCTCCTGTGATATTCCGGTTGATATAGAGATTCCCCACTTCAAAATTCGCCGTCGCCTGCTCAATGTGGGAAGGAGTGCGAGAGTAGAGTCCCCCGGTGAGGGCAAAATCTGTACTGTTGGCAACTTCTAGGGCTTCAGTAAAATTCTGCACCCGGATCACAGCGAGGACGGGACCAAAAATTTCCTCTTGGGCAATGCGGGCTTGGGGAGAAACTTCGCTGAAAATTACCGGAGCCACGAAATAGCCGGGGCTGGGGCTGGGCATTTCGAGGGCAACTTGGGCTTCAGTTTTGCCGATCGCAATGTATTCCTGCATTTTCGCCTGCGCCGTCGCATCGATCACGGGCCCGACCTTGGTGCTGGGTAATTCTGCCGCCCCCACATTTAAGCTCTGGGTTGCCTCTACCAATCTTTCGAGGAAAGTGGCATAGATACTATCGAGGACGATCGCCCGGGAACAGGCAGAGCATTTTTGCCCACTATAACCAAAGGCAGACTGGACAACCCCCTGCACCGCTTGGTCGAGGTCTGCACTTTCGTCAATGATAATGGCATTTTTGCCCCCCATTTCGGCAATTACTCGCTTCAGGTGTTTCTGTCCCGGTTGCAACACCGCTGCCTCTGCATAGATGCGACAACCCACGGCTTGGGAACCCGTAAAGGCAATCAAATGGGTATCTTTATGCTTCACCAAGTAGGCTCCCACATCCCCACCAATCCCCGGCACGTACTGGAACACCCCCTTGGGAATCCCCGCTTCGATGAGAATTTCGGTAAATTTGGCAGCAATCACTGAAGAAGTTTCCGCAGGTTTGAGGAGAGTACAATTCCCAGCCACCAGAGCTGCTACGGTCATGCCCACAGCGATCGCTAAAGGGAAATTCCAAGGGGCAATTACCACGGCAATCCCCCTGGGTTGATAGATATAACGGTTGGTTTCTCCGGCAATATCGTAGGCAATCCCCGCCTCAAGGCGCTCCATTTCCCCAGCGTAGTAATTACAGAAATCGATCGCTTCCGATACTTCCCCATCGGCTTCCCGCACTGGTTTACCCACTTCCAAAACCATCCATGCTGATAGTTCGGCACGGCGATCGGTCATGAGTTGAGCGGCTCGGCGGAGGATTGCTGCCCGTTCGGTGACTGGTGTATTTTCCAAGTAGGGAAGGCTGCTTTGGCTGCTACCATCGCCTGTTCTGCCTGCTCAATGCTTAATAAACCCACCTTACCGATGACTTCGCTGGGGTTGGAAGGGTTCACGGATTCCACCACATTTAAGGTGTTGCGGTATTCTCCGTTAATTAGGGGGAGGTAAGTTTTGCCCAGTTGTTCCCGCACATACTGGAAAGCCTGCTCCGATCGATTGCGTTCCGTCAAAATTGAATAATCTGTATCTTCGGCATTGGCAAACTGGTGGGGGTTCCGGCTGAGATCAGATTTACCATTAGAGACTGGGGGAGCTAGTAATTCCTCGATCGGGCGCTCTTCGAGATTTTGCCGCAGGAAGGAGCTATTGGCAGTATTTTCCAACAGACGGCGGATCAGGTATGCCATACCGGGGATCAGATCACCGTAGGGACAATAGACCCGGACTCGGTAGCCTTTGTTAACGATCGCCTTAGCTAATTGGTCGCCCATACCGTAGAGAACCTGCATTTCAAAGCCTCGGCGGGGAACTTGCAAAGATTCTGCGATCGCCATCGCCTTAGCCTGAGAACGCACATTATGGCTGCCAATGGCAACATAAACCGCTTGGTGATTTTCTAGTAATAGTTGGGTAATCCGTTCAAAGTTGAGATCCGTTTCTGCCTTATCGTTATACACAGGCTGCGCCCAATCTTTTTGCAGCACCTTAATGGTTTCCTGATCCCAGTACGCACCCTTCACGAGGCGGATAGTCACAGGAGTCCCCCGGTGTTTTGCCCAAGTAATCAAATCCGTCGCATCTTGGTAACGAATC
>JAAUUE010000093.1 GCA_012031635.1 Coleofasciculaceae cyanobacterium SM2_1_6
ACCACTTACGACCACGCGTCATCTTACCTTCAACCCGACCTTCAACCCGACCCTTCAACCCGACCTTCAACCAAACCTCTAGCTCTACCTTCCTCTAAGCCCTCTTGCAAAATTGCTTGATAAGTAACAGATTCTTTCATAATATCTCTCCTGATTATTCTCTGAATTATCTCTAGGTCTAATTTTAACCCAGAAATAATCGAGGTAGCGGCAGCAAGATTTGCTTGCAGGTTTTGGTCAGTGATGGCTTCAATTTGTTGAGCAGCCTGTCTCAAGGTTTCTTCGGGATCATCGGTCTGAGAAAGAGCAACGAAGGGTAATAGCCCTTGGTATTGCTGAAATATAGCTGTCGGTTGTTCCCAGAGTCTGATGGTGTTGAATTGGTGTTGAGTTTGACCAGAAACAGAGAGAAAGCTATTTTGATAGGCGAGGGGAGAATTTGTGGGCTTGAGGTAAATTACTGTTTGGTGAATTTGTTTGTGAGGGAACTTGCGGTATAGTCTTAGCCAGTAATCAAGCATTCGCAGGGGCATATTTTCTTCGGTTCTGGTCTGAAATTCCAGATGAAGGATCAGGGCTGAAGATTCCAGAAATATTAAAGAGTCTGCCCGGATGGGTTCTGTGGAGAGTTCCGAGGGTTCCAGCTTGGTAAGAGGAATAGGTTCACCAAGAATCCAACTAGCAAAGTCAGCAGGAAAGGTTTCAGCCAGAATTTTGCAGATGTTGTCGTACATTTAGTCGTAAATTTATATAGAATTACGTGGCATCATTGAGGATTGCTGTAATTAATCTCTGCCCACTACTTCCCGGACTCGGTAGATGGGCTTGCCTTGGGATTCGTGGTAAGTCCGCATTAGAAGCTCTGCCAACAGTCCAAAACTAAATAATTGGACTCCTGCTAATAACAACACCACCGCCAAAATTAACAAAGGACGGTTGCCGATACTCTGCCCCATAAATAGCTTCACAAAGGTTAAATAGCCCCCCAAGATTGCCCCAAAAACCATTGAGAACAAGCCAAACAGCCCAAAAACGTGCATAGGACGGGTGAGGAATTTTTTCATAAACCAGATGGTGAGCAAATCCATGGCAACTCGAAAGGTTCGATCGAGTCCATACTTACTCTGTCCATAGCGGCGGGGATGGTGGCGCACCGGAATTTCGGCAATTCTGGCTCCTTCAATAAAGGCAAGGGCAGGTAAAAATCGATGGAGTTCGCCGTAGAGATTCATGTCTGCCAGTAACTCGGCCCGGTAAGCCTTCAGAGAACAGCCGTAATCATGGAGATGGACTCCGGTAACTAGAGCAATGAGCCGATTGGCAGCGATCGACGGCAGTAATCTCGTCAACACATCATCTTGGCGTTGTTTGCGCCACCCACTCACCAAATCGTAGCCCTCATCCAGTTTTGCCAATAATAAGGGAATATCCGCCGGATCATTTTGCAGATCACTATCAAGGGTAACGATCGTCTGCCCCTTGGCATAGTCAAACCCTGCTGCCAGAGCCGGAGTCTGTCCATAATTGCGCCGGAGTAGCACACTAGACACCGTAGAATATTTGTGATCAAACTCCCGCAGCCACTGGGCAGAACCATCCGTAGAGCCATCATCCACACAAATAATTTCGTAGGGAATCTGGGTAGCTTCGAGGATATCAACCACAGAATCTAAAAGGAGAGGTAAACTTTCTAATTCGTTATAAATGGGCAGAACTACAGAAATAACAGGGGCAGCCATGGGTTCACTTAAATAAATTACCAATCCATTTGCATCATCAGTTGCAATTTCCCCATCCCTAATTCTTCTGGATCAATATGCCGGACTTCAAACAGGGCATACATATCCTTAAAGGAAGGATTACCCTTAGCCGCTCCAGTTAACCCCGTGGCAATAATCAGGCTACAAATATTTTTAGTTTTCTGGCAACGTTGATTCCAGTTTTTCTTAGCTTTGATATGCACTGGAGAATCTGCTGGAAATTCTTGAAAGATGTAGAGTTCTTTATTTTTTAGTTGCAGAATTCCTAGATCAAAAGTAGTTTCATGAAAAGGGTCTTCCCCGACATTAAAGAGAATCCCCTCTAGACCCCCAGCCGCAACGATTTTTTCCACAACTTCCTTTGCCTTCGGGCGAGTTGTTTGGATCATCAGCATGGGCAGCCCTTCACCGTTTTCTTGGAGAGTGGGTTCTGGTTGATAATGCTTAATGTGAACTTTGAGTAATTTCAAATTATCCCAAGGAATGATCCCCAAGGAAATAAAGGAGCCACGGGGAATCAATCCCTCCCGGAGGGGAATATTAAAGTCGAAATCTTCTCCCTTATCCTCATCAGCTTCCATTTCCATGAGTTCATCAGCGACTTCTGGCAGGGTGAGAACTTTGATGGGGACTGGTTGGGGAGTGATTTCTGGGTGTTTGGGGTCTGGGGGCGGGGTGATATTGTAGTTTTTCTTGAGACGGGGGAAGTTGTTGTGGAGTTTGCGCTGACTGTCATGAAAAAATTGGTGGAGGGCTTCGAGGGTGACGGCGAGGGCGATCGCTTCTTCTTCATACAAAGTCGGGCGCAGTCCTTCAAAGGGATGAATAGAGCCAAATTGGGGTGTAATTTCCGATAGGGGCAGGTCTTCTAGGTCTACATCATCATCCTCGGACTCGGCGCTGAAGGTGATAAATAAACAATCTTGCCCTAGGAAAGCCTCTTCGATGTCCGTGCGGGAATTTTGATTAATAGCGGCTAGCCGGAATCTGCGGAGGGAGTCAAGGGAACGATAGAGGACAATGCCATAATCTAGTTCCAGCATTCCCATCACCGTACAGTAGAGGGTACCGAGATCCCATTGATTTAATTCCACGGAGACGACTTGATGGTCAGCAACCAATTCCCAAGGAGCATCAGCCCAAATTTCGTAGGCTTTTTCAATCAAAAGATCGCTATATTCGGAAGGCAGCTTGGGATGGCGGGGGGGGCGAATTTCGGCGAGACGCTCAAAAAGTTCATCAATAATTGGCAGATCGACAACGTAATCTACGGCAATTTCTAGGTCTTGGAGGACTCCCCGGAGAAAGAATTGAATCTCTCGATCGCGGACAATAATTTTTTGGGGGCGAGCAGGTCTGGCTGGGGGCTGGGGATGTTCCATGGCTTTCACTAAAGCTCTGACGATCGCCTCTGGTCCGGTTTCTTGGGTCACCACATCCATCGATCGTACCATGCCCTCTGCCCCATCTACCCAAAGAATAAACTGCCCGGTTTTCTCCTCTAAATCCAAAACATCGGAGTTATCTAGAGAACGGCGGTCTCCCTCCCACACACTAGGAATTTGGGGAAGGCTCATCAAGCGGCGGAGGGTAGTATTTGGCAGCGAAGTCATTATGGAGTGGTTTTAGTTTGATTACACGAATATTCTGTGATTTTAGGTATTATTTTTAGCAGATGCCAAATACCCATAAGGTAATCATAGTAGCGAACAGTGTTTGCTGTAAAAGTTTTTCTTGAAGAATTTGTGCCTGGTCTTTATCTTCAGATCAAAAAATCGGTTAATCTTAGAGCAGAATGGAGAGCATCTTCCCATCTGAAGAATTTAGTAGTCATGAGCCAATGATCCGGTTAAACCTCAACGCCTTAAAACCTTTTGAAACTGTGACTACCCAGTTTACAGATTTAGGAGTTACTTTCCAGAATGCGATCGCCCTAGAACCTTCTAATCCCGCATATTTTTCTCCTTCCAGTAAAATTGTTCTCCTCGGCAACCCCAAACAAGGCTGGTTAGAGGCTACCTTCTGCGCCCCTGTGTCTACCATCCAGTGTCGAGTCACCAGTTCCCAACGCACAATTATGTCTGTCCACAATGCTGCGGAGTTATTACTAGGACAGACGGAACTAGAAGAAGCTAACCTGACTGGTTTGCCCTCTAGCACTAGGGCAAATCAATACTTAACTATTAGTTTTCACGACATTCACAAAGTAACTTTCTATGCATTTGACGGACAAATTACCCTCAGTGAATTTAATTTCCAGTGAATCTAGCGAGGATTAGGAGTCCTCAATAATTTTACCAATAATTTCACTCGGCTCCAGCAAGGGAAATCATTTATAGAAGTAATCTATATTTAGCAAGAGACATTTAGCAAGAGACTTAGAATTGCTATAGTGAACTTAGTTTTTGGGAGTAGGATGAGGACATCCGCCTGTCTTACCTATGGGTAAATACTATAGGCAAAATTGAAGATGTCTAGTATCATGGCTATCAATCTATTTAACCAGAGCTTTTAACTAGGGTATTTAACTAGTATTTCTCACTAGCTATGTCTAGTTACCTATAGGGTTAATGCATAGATCCTATAGATTACGTAGGCTGGGTATTCCCCCTTGCCCCCTACCAACTAGCAAGGATTACATTAATTTACATTAGTAATTTACATAGTAATTTACATTAGTCTCGATCCAAAATCGTCTGAATTTAGAGATGTCTAAGAGGCTATTTATAAAGTAAAGATGAAGTGGAAAAAGGAGCGCAGAGAGTCAGGATAAACTTCAAGAAACAAAGGGAGGCAAGTAAAATGACAGAACCGAGATACCCCAGTGACCTGAGTGATGAAGAATGGGCAATTTTAGCTCCACTAATTCCCCCAGCCAAACCGGGAGGTCATCCTCGGACAACAGATATGAGAGCTGTGTGTAATGCCATCTACTATCATCTGAAAAGCGGATGCCAATGGGCGATGCTCCCTAAAGAATATCCTGCTAGTTCCACAGTTTATGCTTATTATCGGAAATGGCAAAGACGAGGGGTGTGGGAGCAAATAAATCATACTTTGCGTGACCAAGTGCGAAAGCAACTAGGAAAGACTACTCAACCGACAGCTATAGCTGCGGATAGCCAGTCGGTAAAAACGGCGGAAAAAAGGGGGAGGTATTCGGCTTTGACGGTGGCAAAAGGGTAAAAGGTAGAAAAAGACAGGTAATAGTCGATAGTTTGGGATTGTTATTAAAGGTGATAGTAGCCGAGGCAAATGGCGGAGAAAGAGTGTTAGCAGCTTATGCCCTAATGGAGTTACAGCAAGACTATCCAGAAGTCTTAGAAAAAGTGGAAGTATTATGGGTAGATGCAGGGTATGGTGGAGATAAGTTTGCCCTTGTGGTCTGGTTGATGCTTCAAGCCAAGGTAGAGGTGATGAAACGACTTACCGAACAGTTTGAAATCTTACCGAAGCGTTGGGTGGTAGAACGTACGTTTGGCTGGCTAAATTGGTTTCGTCGCCTGAGTAAAGATTATGAGAAGTTGCCAGAAATGAGCGAGGCGGCTATTTATGCAACAATGACACGAATTATGCTCCGTCGATTGACAGCCTAAAGATTTACTTTATAAATAGCCTCTAAAGAATAGCTAAGAATGCCTGAATTAGAAATACAACTTATACTCCATATCTTGATCCAATGACTGCAAAAAAAATACTTGACCAAATGCCTAGTTCCCTCGCCTCCGGGGGGATGGATAGGGGTGCAGAGTCCGGTTGGTGTATGGATCTGATTGATAGCCTTCCCCAAGGAGTACGCCTACTTTCTGGGCTAGATTATACGGTGTTATACCTGAATGGGGCAGCAGCAGATACTTGGCAGACATCGGTGTCGGCAGCCTTGGCACATCCCCAAGATTGGTTGAATTGGGTCATGGAGGACGATCGCCCCCGATTATTGCAAGGTCTTCAGGAGTTAGAGAGCAGAGAACCCAGTGAGACAAATCCAGATATGTCTAGAGATTCGCCAAATTCTACGGTTGTTAATTATCGGCTCCGGAGCAGGGATGGCAAAGTTCGACTCCTCGAAGAAAAGTTTTGGCGGGTGGCAGGAGATAGGGAGGAAACCGCCAGCAGAATTAATGCCATGATCCTCCGGGTAGAAGAGCTGGAAGAAACGGCGGTCGAATCAGCACAACTAGATTTGTTTTTAACTAACATTGTTGATCATATTCCCATTGCCATCTACGTCAAGGACTTGGAGGGGCGGTATTTGTTCGTGAATCGATATTGGCAGTTTATGCGCCATCTCAGCACTGGAGATGTTTTGGGGAAGTTCGATCGAGAGTTTTTTAGCCCCGCAGAAGTAGCTGGGTTCCGGGAAAGCGATCGCCTAGTGATTGCCCAGAAAGCCCCAATCACCAGAGAAGACGAAATCTATCAAGAAGACGGGCTGCATTACCTGCTGAATACTAAGTTTCCTTTTTGTAATTCCCTAGGGGAAGTGTATGCGATCGGTGGTGTCGTAACAGACATTACTCAGCAGAAATTAGTCGCCCATAACTACCAACAACTCCTGCAAACTCAGCAAGCCACTGCCCTCGAAATCCAACATATTAATCTCAAGCTCCAATCCACCCAAACCATTGCCAAAATTGGCTCCTGGGATTTTAATTGTCGGACAGGAGCAGTTACCTGGTCCGAGGAGGTGTATCACATTTTTGGGGTAGCCCCCCAAGAAGAGCCGCTCTCTTACCCAGCCCAGTTGCAACTAGTACATTCTGAGGATTTATCTTGGTATGCCGCCGCCGTTGAGCAGGCCCTGACGCAGGGGATTACCTATTCCTGTGAATTACGGATTTACAATCAACAGGGAGAACTGAAGTTTATCAATGCCAGAGGAGATGTTCTCCGGAATGAACAGGGAGAAATCACCGGACTCTACGGCACAGTGATGGATATTACTGACCGGAAACTGGTGGAGCTAGAGCTTCAGGAGAAAGCCGAGTTTCTCAGCACCATCTATGACGGCATTGATCAAAATATTTTTGTGATTGATGTGGGGCTAGATGGAAAATTTCGAGCTTTGGGTTGGAATAAGCGAGCAGCCGAAGATGTGGGCATCTCTTCTGAAGAGGGGTGCGGGAAAACCATGGGGGAAAACTTTGGGGAAGAGTTGGCGGCAGTGTGGGAGCGAGATTATCAGCGCTGTGTAGATACAGGGGAAGTGATTCGATCGGAACAGTTTTTCTTGATGAACGGGGAAGAAACTTGGACAATCACCACCCTCAACCCCGTCCGGGATGTCAATGGTCAAGTTTATCGCCTGATTGGCAACTCCATGGATATTACCGCTCAAAAATTAGCCGAGAAAAACCTCAAACAGCAGGAAGAGTTTTTGCGGATGATCTACGACGGCGTAGATATGGCAGTGTTTGTGGTAGATGTCACCCCAGAGGGCAAGTTTATTTGTAGTGGCTTTAATGCCAAATCCCTCAATAATCTGGGGGTCACCCTAGAGCAAGTGCAGGGGAAAACGATCGTAGAGGCTTTTGGCGAGGAAATTGGGCTGGTGTGGGAAGCGAGTTATCAGCATTGTGTTGAAGCCGGGACAACTATTTCTACCGAAGAGACTTTTCTCCGGGATGGGAAAAGATATTGGCATTGGACGACCTTAAATCCCCTCCGGGACGATCGAGGATATATCTGTCGCTTAATCGGCACTGTCATCGATATTACACGGGTGAAGCAGGCCGAGTTTGAACGCCAAGCCTCGGAGGCAAATTATCGGCAGATTGCCCAACGGGAAGCCCTCATTAATCGCTTGAGTACGTTGATGCGGAACTCCCTTGAGGTGGAGCAAATTTTGAGTACCACTGTAACCGAAATTAAAGCCCAGTTGCGGGTGGATCTTTGTACCTTTGCTTGGTATCGTTCCGTGGGAGAAAAACTCCGGGATGGCTCGATCGCCACAGCCCAATGTTGGGAAATTATTAAAGAAGCCAAAGACCCTAACTATCCCAGTGCTGATGCTGGTGATTTGCAAATTTGTCTAGTAGATGCCTACGGGACGATCAATCAATACCTGTTCCGGGGGGAAATTTACTATATAGAAGATGCGGAGCAGATAGAAGATCCTGCGGTGCAATCAATTCTTAGGCGAGTAGGGGCAAAGTCTGCGGTCTTTATGCCGATCGAAGTCCTCAAGGGGGTAGGAGTGGTGTCCTGTTTCTGGCTAGAAAATCGACCCGCTTCCTCAGTTAATCCTCTAGAAAATCTCAATTCTTCTCAAGAGTTGAGTCAAGAATTTAGTCAAGAATTTAATCAAAAGTTTAGCCAAGAATTATGGCAGGGGATCACTGCTCAACTGACCGCTGCTATCAATCAAGCCCAACTTTACAAAACCAGTCAAAAAAGAGCTAAGGAACTCTCCCGCGCCTTAGATGACTTGACAAGGGCGCAAACTCAGCTAATTCAAACAGAAAAAATGTCATCCCTAGGGCAGATGGTGGCGGGGATCGCCCACGAGATCAATAATCCGGTGAACTTTATCTACGGGAACTTGACCTATATTCAAGAATATACAGATAAATTATTGCGCTTGGTGGACTTGTATCAAGAGACTTTTCCTGATCCTCCAAAATCGATCAGCGAGGAAGTGGAAGATATGGAACTAGATTATCTCCAAGAAGATTTGCCAAAAATTGTCAAGTCTATGCATTTGGGGGCGACGAGAATTCGGGAAATTGTCAAATCCCTGCGGACTTTCTCCCGGTTGGATGAGGCGGAAATGAAGGCGATCGACATCCATGAAAATATTGACAGCACCTTGTTAATTTTACAAAATCGCCTCAAGGCAAAATCCGATCACCCCGCCATCGAAGTTGTTAAGGAATACGGTGAGCTACCCCCGGTGGAATGCTATGCGGGGCAACTCAATCAGGTATTTATGAATTTGCTTGCCAATGCCATCGATGCCCTCGAAGAAAAAGACCAGCGCCGCTCGGCTGCCGAAATTACTCAAGACCCCAGCAAGATCACTATTTATACAGAGTTGCTAGCCAGTGATAATTCCAAGTCTCCACCAAGTATGGGAATTAGGATCCAAGACAATGCCCTCGGTATGCCCCAGAAAGTGATCGATCGCATCTTTGATCCTTTCTACACAACCAAATCCGTAGGCAAGGGGACGGGCTTGGGGCTAGCCATTAGCCATCAAATTATTGTCGATAAACACAGTGGCGAGCTAATTGTCACCAGTGAACCCGGAAAAGGCACAACTTTTTTGATAAAAATTCCCTTAAAGCAGAGTTGCCGAACCTAACTTTGTTGATACCCTAGAGATGAGATACTGAAAACAGTGAACAGTGAACAGTGAACAGTAAACAGTAAACAGTAAACAGTAAACAGTAAACAGTAAACAGTAAACAGTGAACAGTAAACAGTAAACAGTGAACAGTAAACAGTGAAAGACCTATTGATAGACTCTTGATAACTGATAACTGATAACTGCTAACTGATAACTGCTAACTGATAACTGCTAACTGCTAACTGATAACTGCTAACTGATAACTGATAACTGATAACTGATACGCCATTTAATTTATCTAACCCATCTACTATGACCTCTACTGTTAGCTTAGTTCGTGCCAATAATTATGATGCTGCCCTAGCCCCAGCCCTAGCTCAGGTGCTTAGTCCTTGGGGAGGGATGGCAAATTTTGTGAAGCCGGGCGATCGAGTCCTCCTCAAACCAAATCTCTTAACTGGCGCTCGTCCCACCAAAGAATGTGTCACCCGTCCAGAAATTGTCTATGAGGTTGCTAAGCTGGTGCTCGAGGCGGGAGGGTTGCCATTTTTGGGGGATGGACCCGCCTTTGGCAGTGCACAGGGAGTGGCTTTTGCCAATGGTTATCAGGCGATCGTCGAGGAGCTAAATCTCCCCATCATTGAATTTCATGGCAAGCGTTACGCCACCGTGAGCCAAGAATTTAATCACCTATTGCTGAGTAAGGAAACCATGGAAGCCGATGTGGTGATTAATCTACCCAAGGTCAAATCCCACGTCCAGCTAACTATGACCATGGGGGTGAAAAATTTATTTGGCTGTGTGCCGGGAAAAATGAAGGCGTGGTGGCACATGGAGGCGGGGAAAGATGCGGCTCGGTTTGCCCAGATGTTGGTGGAGACAGCCCGGACGATCGATCCAGACCTGACCATAGTTGATGGGATTATTGGGCATGAAGGGAATGGGCCCAGTGGCGGCGAACCAAAAGCTCTGGGAGTTTTAGGGGCAGCTACCAATGTTTTTGCCCTCGATCGAGCCATAATTGAAATTTTGCAAGTTGATCCCCAAATTATTCCCACGATCGTCGCTGCTCAGAACCTTGGTTTATGTCCTGAACTAGAGCAAATTAACTTCCCTCTCTGCTCTCCCAGCGAACTTAGGATTAGCGATTGGCAACTCCCCGCCAACTTAGTCCCCATTGATTTTGGCTTACCACGGGTGCTGCGATCGACCTTCAAGCATCTCTATATCCGCTTTATCAAAGAAAAACTCAGTACCTTCAAGGGGGCAACTCCTGCGAAAAGTTAACTTAGAAAATTCTAAATCACTGGCTTGCCAATCAGCACCAAAGAAATCACCAAATCCATCATAAAAATTGCCACCCAAGTAGTCACCACTGCCCTGGTTGCCGACTCGCCCACTTCCCTTGCCCCGCCCCGGGTGGTCAACCCCCAACTACAGCCATTCACCGCTACTAACGCCCCAAAAACTATCCCTTTCACCACAATAATCACCAGATCTTTCGGCTCCAGAAAATTCCGTACTGAGTCTAGAAATATTGTCGGCAGCACTCCATAGAAAAAATCTGCCACAAATACCCCGCCCCCAATCCCCATCACCAAAGAAAACATCATCAACAGCGGCATCATCACACAACAGGCGACAACCCTAGGCAAAACCAGATAATCAATAGGGTCGGTTCTCAACAGATAGAGGGCATCAATCTGCTCGGTTACTTGCATTGCTCCCAACTCTGCCGCAAAGGCTGAACCCACCTGCCCCGCAATAATACTCGCTGTCAGAATTGGGGCTAATTCTCGACAAAATGCTAGGGCAAAGGCTCCTCCCACACTATTCACTGCCCCGTAGTTAATCAATTCTCTGGCCGTCTGAATCGTAAAAATCATCCCTGCAAAACTGCTTACCATAATCACCGGAGCGATCGAGCCGGGTCCTGCCGTGACCATGTGGGCAAAAACTTGGCGATAGTAGGTTTTCCCCTGAAGTAAGCGCAAGAAAATTTGTCCCATCAGGAGCAAGGAGGACAGACATCGGTGAAAATATGGTTGCTCGATCGTGCTTGATGGCGGTGATTTGATAACTATTCCTTGTAAAGTGTTGATCAAAGATATTAATAATTTAATTTAGAGTAGTTTGGAGTTAAATATATGTATAGTTATCAATCAAGAATAATTACCTATGGTCGAAAACTAATTTTGGGGCTAACAGTATTGGGGTTACTGCTGGCTTTATGGCTAGGCTCGATCGTCCCCCCAGCCTTTGCCCTAGACTATGAACGAGAAATTTTAATTGGGGCAGATTTTTCAGGGAAAGACTTAACTGATGCCGAATTTACCAAAGCTAATCTCCGCCAGAGTAATCTAAGTCATGCCAACCTCCGGGGTGTAAGATTTTTTGCGGCGAATCTCGATGAAGCCAACCTCGAAGGCTCTGATTTAACTGGGGCAATTCTAGACCTAGCTAGGCTCAATCGAGCCAACTTGACTAACGCCGTTTTAGAAGGGGCTTTTGTGGCAAATGCCCGGTTTACTGGAGCGACTATCACCGGAGCCGACTTCACTGATGTTCTGTTGCGTCGAGATATCCAAACCCAATTATGCAACATTGCTACAGGGACAAACCCCACCACAGGCAGAGAAACCAGAGAAACCCTCTTCTGCCCTTAAGTTCAGTGAACAGTGAACAGTTAACAGTTATCAGTTATCAGTTATCAGTGATCAGTAAACAGTAAGAATCTAGAACTGAGACTTCGACAAGTCTTACAGTGAGCTTGCGGTCAGTACAAGTAACTAATACTTCGACTCCGCTCAGTGCGAGTAAATGTTAACTATTCACTAATAACTGTTTACCTCCCTGTACCTCCCCTTACCTCCTATTCCTTGATCACTGATAACTGTTAACTGATAACTGTTAACTGATCACTGTTAACTGTTAACTGTTAACTGATCACTGTTAACTGAATAACTGCTAAAATCAATAGGCTCAATATAGAAGAATTAAAGTAAAATTACCAAAATTATGCCAGTTACACTTGAATGTCAAAAGCGCCCAGAAGGTAGCAAGCCCAAAGCCCTCCGCCGTCAAGGATTAGTCCCTGCGGTTCTCTATGGTCACAAAGGTACAGAGTCGATCGAGTTAACTCTTTCCGCCAAGACCGCCGAAACTCTCCTCAAACAAGTTAATGTCAGCAAAACCGTGATTGATGTGAGTATTCCAGACCTAGCTTGGGAAGGCAAGGCTTTATTACAAGAAGTCCAGTCCCATCCTTGGCGCAACTACTTATATCATTTGAGTTTCTTTGCTGTAAATAACTAATTGCTAGACAAGAGCCTACTTAGATAACTAGATTAACGTGAGTTCGACAAAATCTGAAGCCCTCACCCTCTCCCAGAACGGGGGAGGGAACAAGAAAAATTAGTCTTACTCCCCTTCTCCCCCTGAGGGAGAAGGGGTTGGGGGATGAGGGATATTTCTGAGCATCGAACTCACGTTAGATTAGGTTTTTGGGTGACATCACTAGACAAAAAAATCAAGACAAAAAAGCTGAGATTGGGTTTGCAAAGTTTGCAGAATACCTAGTCTCAGCTATTAGTTTGGGGGTTATTGATTTGGGTAAGTGGATATTGGTGGGCAGTTGCCCACCCTACTTGAGAAATGCCCCAGAAATAACCTAGAGAGAGAAAGTGGTTGATTCGCCGTTGGGGTTAACGACTCGGATTGTCGTTGCTGCCAGGGGAGCTGTTGCTCGGATTTGCCTAGCATTGTCAACCCAAACTCTAGTTGCTGGAGTTCCATCGAAAAATACCTGTATTTGACTATTGGTAGTTTCCGCAGTTCCCGCCACCGTTGGTTCGATACCCTCACGGTTCGATCGACGAATGCCAATCCACTTAAATTTGACTTGGAAGGGCTGGGTTGTCCAAGGAGAATAGTTGAAATATCCCCAGAAAGGATTGTTGAGTCCGCTTCTTTGGGTCAAAACTTCAGGATTGTAATCTTCTTGCCAAGCCACATTAGCCGAGCTACCCTGACGAGAAAGGCTAAAAGTAAAGATTTTGTTGACGACATTAGTTGTGCCTAGGCGGGAGCTACCAATATTCTCCCAAGCACCGCCGTTCCAGAAGCCTAGTCTCTTTTGGGGAGGAGTTCCTACCGGAGTATCGTAGGCAGCGATCGTGCCATCAAAACCTCCAGCCGAAAGTTTACCCCGGCTAGTCCCTCGGTTAATATCTACTTCGGAGTCGATGGCGATATCGGGCGGCAGATTAGAAATTTCGGGAGCACCTTGATTGAGATAAAAACCAAAACTGTTAAACATCGCATTTTGGCTTGCTGTCCCCTTAATCAATATTGCCCCGCCAGTTTTCTCTACAGTTACTCCCGGAGATTGGGAACTAAAATCCATAATCCAGCCCGGCAGTTGCCCATTCCCAAAGGTGTTGTACAACAGAAACACATTATTGGGGTTGCTTTGCGCACCTAAAACAGGATTGCCATAACCCATCGTAATCGCCGCTGTGCCTTGGGCGGGAATATTGGGAACCCGCAGCCAAATCCGGGTGACAGGAGTGTTGATCCCCGACTGAATCCAGTAGGGAATATTTGTGCCATTCACCGTAAATCGCATATCTCTGCCATTGGTTTGCATCTTCCCTTCAGCGATCAGGGCTTGGGTATTGATCCTGATCAAAACTTGATAATCATTCAAATCTTGACTCCCTGAGTTGCTGACCAAAATGTTTCTGGTGTAGGGGTTGGCTGATCCTTGCTGGAAACCATCCCCAAGAATCCGAATGATCTTTCCAGCCTCGATCGGGGTAGGCGTAACTCTAGTAATTCTCAGAGAGCCTTCGATCGGACTTGGTGAAGGACTTGGAGATGGACTTGGACTTGGAGATGGACTTGGAGATGGACTTGGACTAGGTGAAGGATCGTGGAGATGGA
>JAAUUE010000094.1 GCA_012031635.1 Coleofasciculaceae cyanobacterium SM2_1_6
TCATGGGCGATCGCTTTGCGGTTGAAAAAAATTACTCACCGTCGATCGAGAATACTTCAGCCTTTTTTTCTGCCAAGACCGTTTGCGTAATCCCCCAGATCAATTAACGCCTCCTTCGCCCGCTTCACCCCAATTTCTGTAGCAACCAAAGACCTCGCCATCTCTTCACCCAATCTTAACTGCCATTTTCCACACCAACAAACCTAGGCATAACTTCCCCATACCTAAGCATAAATCAAGTGTTACAGACAAGCCAAACTTAGTCAAAGTTAGCCCCCAGTCAGACATCCCTAGCCTTAAATTGTTTCCATAGCCAAGTAATGCATAACTTAACTCACATTCATCGAAATAACTTCAGTTACGCAATTACAGCTTCACAAACCTGAGGAATAGGCAACACCTTACCCCCATAAGGAAAATGTTGCTTCCAAAGGAAACAACAAAACAAATCATGGTACTAGCATATGTCTAAAATTTTCAAAACGCAAATTTCTTGCGTAACTGCCTTGGTTCTCATTTTCGGTTGGCTCGCCTATCCCAGTTTCGCTGCTGCCAAAAAGCCTCCTGCGTGCCAAACACCCCAAGGAAGAATCCCCTGCCCAAATTAGCCACCACCTCTAACCATCCAAATCTCTTAAATCTCTAATTCCACAGGGTGCGTTAAATTTCCCAGCGCACCTTTTTTATTTAGATTCTTCCCTGCAACGTTTCTGGGTTTCGCCGACCGTGAAAAACTGCTGTTACAATTACCCGACTTGACACAACTCGATAGTACACAGCATAGGGAAATCTCTTGACTACAGCCCGTCGCACATCACGGTATACAACTACATAAGACTCCGGCATTAAACAAATGCGATCAAGTAAATTATCCACACATTCTAAAAACTCATCGCCAAGCCCCACTTTCTGACTCTCATACCAATTGTATGCTTCCTTAAGTTCTGCACCAACTTCTGGGCGAAATACCAGTACATAATTCATTATTGCCCCTTAATTGAGGCTCTAATTTCCTCCCAAGTAAGTACATTTTCTGGATTCAATTCATAGTCATTAATGCGATCGTCAAGTTCACGCTTTTGTGTTGGTGTCAACTCTGGATAGGCTTGATCCGCAGCAATCCCATCCCAGATTGCCTGAACAAGAGTGATTCTATCTTCAATGCTTAGAGATGAAATTTCATTTAAAGTACCTGTAATATCCATTAAAATCTTCCTCCTTGTGATCCTTCTCTAGGTAATCTGGCTCGATCGAACTTCATCACCCAACAAAAAGGGAGCCTTCGCCCCCTAGATTTTATTAAATATTTCAACAAGATTTTGTCAACATAACTCATTCCAGACATAGCTATTTATTGACCAAGCTGCTTTCTCAGTTCCTCTAGCTCCGCATCTACTTCCGTCACGGGGGCGGCGGTTGGGGTAGTGCCAGCAGGGAGAGATTGGGGAGTGGGCGCTCCGGCGAGGGATGCCTTCATAGCTGCCAGTTCATCATCCACACCACTACCAGATTCGAGGAGCGCAAATTGGTTTTCTAGATCAGCCCCGCCGATTTCTGCTGCCGCTTGGGAACGAGCCTCTAGTTCGAGGACTTTTTCTTCCATCCGCTCAAAGGCTCCCATGGCTGAGCTAGTCCCCAGCTTACCCACAGCCGTCTGGAGTTGCTCTTGGGCTTTGGCAGCCGCCACCCTCGACTTGAGCATATCCTTCTTGGTTTTTGCCTCAGAAATTTTGCTCTCCAGACCGATCAAACTGCGCTTCAGGGTATCAACTTGCCCCACCTGCTGATCTAGCTGGGCTTTGAGGGTATTTGCTGCCTCCGTCAGAGATTTCTTTCTTACCAGAGCATCCTTAGCTAGGCTTTCTTCGCCCTTTTGCAGAGCCAATTGCGCCCGTTGCTGCCAAGTGTTTGCCTCCGATAGGTTTTTGTTGTATTGCTGCTCTGTGCGCTTCTGGGTAGCGATCGCCCTTGCCACCGCCTGCCGGAGTTCGATCAAATCCTCCTGCATATCAATCAACGCCTGATCCAAAATCTTTTCTGGATCCTCTGCCTTGCTCACCACATCATTCAGGTTGGCCCGGACAACTCGACTAATCCGATCAAATAATCCCATGTATCTATCCTCATTGAATCCGTTTTATTAGCTAAGAAATTCGATCCTCGATTATTACTACCATCCTAGGAGAAATCTTGAGGAGACCTCTGAAAAATAAAAACTTCCTTCTTATCAGTTTAAGAAAAACTTAGGAAAAATTGCTAGGATAATCCAAGTTTTTTTTCATTTTCCCAACAATTTTTGGCTCCCAACAGTTTTTGTAGATTACAGCAATCTTAAATCATTTGCGAAATTAAATTGCTTCTGGTAAATAATTTCCCCCGCCGAAGGCGGGGGAAATTATTTAGGCTTGCTATATCTCTAACTATACTGCTCCTCCACATCAAGATTAAATAACATTTGCAGAGTTTGCATCGCCCGCCGCCGAGCTTCGATGTCCTGTTGCGCCCGCAGTTGCACCATGGGGTCGTGGAGAATCTTATTGACAATGCCCCTAGTGAGAGCTTCGATCACCTCTTGGTGCTTGTCCCCAAACTCAGAACCCAAACGAGACAGGGCTTTTTCCATTTCCTGCTCCCGGATACTTTCGACTTTATTTCGCAGAGAGCTAATGGTGCTGACGGTTTCCAGCGATCGCCACCACACCTCAAAAGCGTCTACCTCCTCATCCAGAATTCCCTCGGCTTCCCGCGCCATCTGTCTCCGGGCTTCTTGGTTTTGGGCAACTACCGCCTTCAGGTCATCCACATTAAAAGCCTTGACGTGGGTGAGTTCGTTCACATCCGCCGCCACATTCCGGGGAACCGCAATATCAAACAACATTAAGTGATGATAACGGGGGAGGACTTCCGCTAGGTGGGATTTGTCTAGGAGAGGTTCTGTGGCGGCAGTTCCTGTAAACACTAGATCAGATTCGGCAACGATCTTGACCATATCGGTTAGTTCATGAACTTGAAACTTACCCTCAGGAAATTGTTTTGCCAACTCCCAAGCCTTATCGATCGATCGATTAATAATCGTGATTTCCTTCGCCCCCTTCGCCAACAAATGCTGCACCAACAGCCGGGCCATTTTCCCCGCCCCTAAAATCGAGATGCGATAATCGACAAAACTCTCCACCTGCATCTGGGCTAGTTCCACCGCCGCCGAACTGATGGACACTGCCCCCGTGCCGATGCTGGTTTCGGTGCGGACTCGTTTCCCGGCGGTCAGGGCTTGCTTAAACAGACGATTCAGCACCGTGCCAATACCGTTAAATTGCTGCCCTAATTTGTGGGTATGTTTCACCTGCGCTAAAATTTGCCCCTCCCCCAACACGAGGCTGTCTAACCCAGAGGCTACCCGCATTAGGTGCATCACCGCATCTTGGTGCAGCAGGATAAATAAATGACTCCGCAGTTCTGCCAGAGCGATATGGCTATACTCCGCCAAAAACTGGATCAACTCCCGCACCCCCTGCTCGGTTTCCTTAGCGACAATGTAAATTTCTAGACGGTTGCAAGTACTCAGAATGGCAGCTTCTTCGATGTGGGGCAAGGCTTTTAATTGCTGGAGGGCTTGTTCAATCTTGGTTTCTTGAATGCTCAGTTTTTCTCTGATTTCCACTGAGGCTGTTTTATGACTTAAACCTACGACTAAGATGTTCATGGGTTAATCGTTGAAATTTGTTAATGGTTATTAAATAGTTGATTGATGAGGTTTAGAGGATGTATTGAACTTGCTAGGGAGTTAAATCTAGAAAGCAATCCCAAGGTGCTAATTTTTATTTTGTGATGGAGGTCTTAAAAGAGAGAGCTTTGAAATATTTAATGAGTGTTAACTACCAGTTAATTAAAAGTTGAGGGAAAGTTGATTAGAAGTTTTTATTTTTTTTGATTTTAAGATTAGTAAGGAATAAAAATGGGCGATCGAGAGAATAGACAAAGATTATGGGTCAAGATTCCGGTTGGATATTTTTTCTAGAAAGAGTAACCGGACAGAGACTACTCTTTTTTATTGTGTTGCTGATAGTTCTAGGTTTAGGTGGGTTTTGCCCACCCCACTTATATAGTCTTATCTAGCCGAGGATTTAGTTCCATGATCTAGAATTACTCCAAAACCCTTAGTACTATTTCAGGACTATCTTAATTGTAGGTTCTTGGGCTGATCAAATAAGTGAATTGTATCCACAAACCGGACAGTTTTTGATTGGCTAGAGATAACCAGAGATTGGGTTCTGGCTCCACCACCAAAGAAGCGGACTCCTTCCATCAAAGTACCGGGGGTGATCCCACAGGCGGCAAAGAGTAAGGTTTGACCAGAGGCTAATTGATTAGCATTATAAACTTTATCAGGATCCGTAATGCCCATGCTTTGCAGACGTTCAATATTACTTTCTCTGCTTTCCCCAATTAAGCCAGTTTTCACAACTTCAGGATCGTAGATCAGCTGTCCTTGGAAATGACCACCAATACATTCGAGGGCAGCAGCAGAAATAACTCCTTCAGGAGCCGCTCCAATGCCCATCAACGCATGAATATTCGTCCCAGAGAAAGCACAGGAAATCGCCGCCGACACATCCCCATCACTAATTAGTCTAACTCTGGCTCCGGCAGTGCGGATCTCTTGGATCAAGTCTTTGTGGCGGGGACGATCCATGACGACGACCACGAGTTCTTCGATCGCTCTACCCATGCAGTCTGAAAGAATTTTCAGGTTCTCGGTTGCCGATTTATTAATATCCACATGCCCCTTAGCCACTGGCGGCGCAGCCAGCTTTTTCATGTAGAAGTCGGGAGCCGCAAACAAGCCGCCTTTTTCTGAGATTGCCAGTACCGCCATGGAGCCATTTTGACCGTAGGCAACTAGGTTTGTGCCTTCACAGGGGTCAACTGCAATGTCAATTTCCACCAGTTCATCAGGGTTGCAGAAAGCCGCAGCATTTTCTTGGGTACAAATACCTACTTCTTCCCCGATATAGAGCATGGGCGCATCGTCCCGTTCGCCTTCACCGATGACAATCCGCCCCCGCATATGAATCTTGTTCATCCGTTCGCGCATTGCTTCTACGGCTACTTGGTCAGCAATATTTTTTTCACCTTTGCCCATCCACTTGGAGGAGGCGATCGCTGCCTGTTCAACTACTTCAATAATTTCTAAACCTAATGTATTTTCCACAAATCCCAGTCTCCATTAAATGCTTAAATATAGCTTTATGTTTCAGCTTGATGTTCCATTAAGCAGTCTATCAGAGGCGGGTGACTGTTGGGATCGAGTAAAGGGTGTGGATATGTTAAGTTTTACTGCTGAAAAGACTTGGGCGCAAGAGTAAAGGACAAAAAGATTGCGATGTAGATTTAGAAAAAGGTAATTTTGACTATCTGACTACCTTATAACAGGTCATAGTACAATAGCCTTAACTATATATTTACTATTTTTTTTATGAATACTATCAAATTTTTATACTGGCAAGATGAAGCTGAGTTTATAGGATACTTACTTGATTACCCTGATTATTGGACTCAGGGACAAACTTTTGAGGATCTTATGGCACATCTTCGTGATTTATACAACGATTTAACCAGTAAAGAGATACCTAATATTCGTAAAATTGGTGAGCTTGTTGTGTAATGAAACGAATTGATTTAATTAGAACCATCGAGAGCTTTGGCTGTATATTCATTCGTCATGGTGGTAAGCATGACTGGTATCGTAATCCGAATACAGGTATAGCACAACCAGTACCTCGACATCGAGAAATTAAAGAAGTATTAGCACGACATATTATCAAAATGCTCAATAACCCTGAACAAGGTGACTTAGATGCAGATGCTGGAGAGAGAAATACCTAACATTAACCTTTGTACGATCGCTCATTCTATGAAATCTATCAATACAAAGTAACTTATCAAAAGTTTTATGACTAGTCTATTAGATAGTCCTCAGAATTGATATCTAGGACATCAGCTTGAGCAAAAGGGCAAGATTTTGGGAAATTCGCTAGGGGTAATTGAGTTTCTACAGAGGCAGCTTGACAGGCGGCACTGTAACATTCATCAAATACAGTCTCAAAATGTCGCCTTAAACTAGGACTATTTTGGAAAGCTTTATGCAATCTTCGAGAATGTTCAATAATAGAATAAGCCCAGCTAGGCGATCGCTTTTGGGGTTGATAATGCCATTTAAGCAGGTGCTGCAATACTCGAATTAAATTACTTTCGATCGCATCCCTTTCACTCCGACTCATCCCTTCGATTTCTTCCAGTAAATTTTCAATATCTAAATGATCTAGTTTGCCCGCTCTGAGCAACCCGGCTGTTTCCTCTAGCCAAAGACTGAAATCAGTTTCATAAAGTGTTTTCACAGTGATCATTTTGGAAAATTCCTTTGCAGAGTGAAATCATCGGTATCTATTAACTTAATCACAGTTTAACTAAAATCAAGCCCCCCCGCTCCACAAAAAATCCCCCAGCTTTAGGAAGTTGAGGGATGATAAATTTGTTTTGTCTTGGTATGAGTTGTCAAAGCAGATGGCGGATCGAGCTAGGCGATCGAAGCCATTTTGACATCGTTGGTGGCGAGGATTTCTTGGAGTTCTTCCGCATCAACGGTTTCTTTTTCCACAAGCATTGAGGCGATCTTATCAAGGATGGGACGATTACTAACCAGAACATCCTTGGCCCGGAGGTAGGCTTCGTCTACCAAAGCCCGCACTTCATCATCGATGGTGGCGGCGGTGGCATCAGAGAAATCTCGATCGCTGGCAATATCTCGACCAAGGAACATATTCCCCGACTGTCTGCCAAGAGCCACGGGCCCAAGGCGATCGCTCATGCCAAAGCGGGTAATCATCTGCCGGGCAACTCTGGCTACCTGTTGCAAATCATTGGAAGCTCCAGTGGTGACTTCTTCTTCCCCAAAGATAATTTCTTCGGCAATCCGTCCCCCTAGGGCTACCGCCATCTGGTTTTGCAGGTAAGAGCGGGAGTACAAGCCAGAATCCATCCGGTCTTCGCTGGGAGTGAACCAAGTTAGACCACCAGCCCGACCACGGGGAATAATGCTGATTTTCTGCACCGGGTCATAGTCTGGCATCAAGGCTCCCACAAGGGCGTGTCCGGCTTCGTGGTAAGCCACAAGGGTTTTCCGCTTTTCGCTCATCACCCGGTCTTTCTTCTCTGGGCCAGCAAGGACGCGATCGATGGCATCGTTGATCTCGTCCATGGAGATTTCCGTCAGGTTGCGGCGGGCGGCGAGAATAGCGGCTTCATTCAACAGGTTCGATAAATCTGCCCCAGTGAAACCGGGAGTCCGGCGAGCAATTTTTTCCAGATCCACATCTTTGCTGAGGGTTTTGCCTCTGGCGTGGACATTGAGAATTTCTAAACGTCCGGCGTAGTCTGGGCGATCGACTACTACTTGGCGATCGAAGCGACCGGGACGCAACAGAGCCGCATCCAAAACATCAGGGCGGTTGGTAGCAGCGATAATAATAATTCCGGTATTCCCTTCAAAACCATCCATTTCTGTCAGAAGTTGGTTTAAGGTTTGTTCCCGTTCATCATTACCACCACCCAAGCCTGCCCCCCGTTGCCGACCTACGGCATCAATTTCATCGATAAAGACAATACAGGGAGCGTTGGTTTTGGCTTGCTCAAACAAATCCCGGACTCGGGACGCACCAACACCGACAAACATTTCTACAAATTCCGAACCAGAAATAGAGAAGAAAGGCACTCCCGCTTCCCCAGCGACGGCTCTGGCAAGGAGGGTTTTTCCAGTTCCCGGAGGACCTACAAGTAGCACACCCTTAGGAATCTTGGCTCCCACCGCAGTGAAGCGATCGGCATTTTTCAGGAAGTCCACAACTTCATTGAGTTCTAGTTTGGCCTGGTCAATCCCCGCTACATCGCCGAAGGTAACTTGGGTTTGGGGTTCCATTTGTACTCTTGCCTTAGATTTCCCAAAGTTCATGGCTTGGGAACCGGGACCATTTTGCGCCCGCCGGACGAGGAAAAATAAACCAATGACTAATAGGACGGGAATTAAGAAACCACTTAAACCCCGGAGTAACTGTCCATCATCTCCCTGGGGCAGCACAGATATATCAACATTATTAGTAGTCAGGATATTAATCAGTTGGGGGTCGTTGGGCAGGTTCACCAAGACTTGGTTCCCATCTTGGGCAACGACTAAGGCTCTGGTGCGATCGGCACTCAGGCGTACGGTTTCCACTCTTCCGCCCCGCACTTCAGAGATTAAGCGGCTGTATTTCCATGTTTCTTTGGCAGCAGGCTGTTTATCTAATAGGGCTGTGCCGAGGGCAATAACGACGATCGCCAGAATGGTGTACAGTCCAGCATTTCTCCACTTTTTATTATTACTATTCACACGCATTCCCTCCTAGGGTTGTGATCTGGGGAAGTTATATATTCTTATCTTAATCTTAGCCTCTAATCTTAACAAATGTTAAGCTCTCTCAGTTATTTCCAAAATAGGAGGACTTCGATCGCCACAGGGTCAGACCCTTTCATCCCATTTTGCACTTAGGATATATGGCGATCCTAAATCATTTTCTAATTTAGATTGCTTCTGGTAGGTGATTTCACCCGCCGAAGGCGGGTGAAATCATTTAGGATCGCTATAGTAGTTTCATCACTCAAAACTTACTGACAGCATATGCCTAGTCTCAGCCTCAAGCCTGCCCACAGAGCCATCAAGAATTACTATGAGGTGCTGGATCAGTATGCAGCATTGCAAGCTCACCATGAGGGGGCGGTGTCTTCAGCTTTTCAGCAATTGTTGGAGTTTTGTGGGCGGCAGTGCGCTTGGACGTTGGTTCCCCAGTATGCCCTTAAGCGATCGAAAAGATACCCAATTCGCATGGATGGGGCGTTGGTAGATGGTTTTAATTTGGCTCGTGCTTACTGGGAAGCGAAGGATATGGGGGACGATCTCCAGAAGGCAATCCGGGAGAAATTTACCGCAGGTTATCCCCAGAATAATATTATTTTTCAGCGTCCCGATCGAGCCATTCTCTATCAGGGGGGCAAGCTAGTGATGGATGAGGATATCACAAAGCCCCAAGCTCTGGTAGATGTGGTGTGTCAGCTTTTTGACTATCAAGAGCCAGCGATCGAGCAGTGGGAAAAGGCGGCGGTGGAGTTTGGCGATCGAGTCAAGGATCACGGGACGGCGTTACTAGAATTAATCCGGAGCCAAGAGAGAACTAATAAGAGGTTTATTGATGCTTTTGCAGCGTTTATGCAGCTTTGTCGGCAGTCCATCAATCCCAATCTATCTGAGGCGGCGGTGGAGGAGATGTTGATTCAGCATTTGCTCACGGAGCGGATTTTTCGCAGTGTGTTTAATAATCCAGATTTTGCCCAGAGAAATATTATTGCTGTTGAAATCGAAAAAGTCATTAATGCTCTAACTTCTAAACATTTTAGTCGTACCCATTTTCTCAGTAGTTTAGATCGGTTCTATGGGGCGATCGAGGAAACGGCGGGGACGATCGAGGATTTTTCCCAAAAGCAGGATTTTTTGAACACAGTTTATGAGAAGTTTTTCCGGGGTTTTTCGGTGAAGGTTGCTGATACCCACGGCATTGTCTATACACCGCAGTCGATCGTCAGTTTTATGGTCAAGAGTGTGGAGGAGATTTTGCAACGGGAGTTTAATAAGTCTCTGGTGGATAAGGGGGTACATATTCTCGATCCGTTTGTGGGAACGGGGAATTTTATGATGCGGATCATGCAGGAAATTGTGGAGATTCAAAAATCAGCTTTGCCCTACAAATATAACCATGATTTACATTGCAATGAGGTGATGTTATTACCCTACTATATTGCTTCGATGAATATTGAGCATGAGTATTTTGAACAAACTGGCAGGTATGAACCTTTTGAAGGAATTTGTTTAGTTGATACCTTTGAAGATCAGGAACTTGATCAACTGGATATGTTTAGCTTAGAAAATACTAGACGAGTTAAACAACAAAAAGAATCTAGTATTTTTATAGTCATTGGTAATCCTCCTTATAATGTGGGGCAGGTGAATGAAAATGATAATAATAAAAACCGCAAATATTCTAGAAAAGATAAAACCGGGATTGACGATCGAGTTGCTGCCACCTACGCCAAAGCCTCCAAGGCTACCCTGAAAAATTCTCTTTCTGATCCCTACGTGAAAGCTATTCGCTGGGCATCTGATCGGATCGGGGATGAAGGAATTGTTGCTCTAGTAACTAATAATAGTTTCATTGAAGGAATTGCTTTTGATGGAATGCGCCAATATTTAGAACAGGAGTTTGATCAAATTTATGTATTCGATCTAGGGGGCAATGTTCGTAAGAATCCGAAGCTATCGGGAACAACTCATAATGTTTTTGGGATTCAAGTTGGGGTAAGTGTTAACATATTTGTCAAAAAAAGAACAATCTAAATTTATGCAACTAGGAGCGATCGTTAGTCATATTTTTATTGATCCATCCAAATTAATCAAGTATTCACTAAATAAAAATCATAAAGACGGAGGTAATAAAGCAATTATGTTTGAGCAATATCTGGGTTTTACTCCAGAGAATTATCAGTTGCTTTTAGAACAAATTCAATCTAAGGTAATGGATGCTGAAGCAGTTATAGGATATTATGATGAGTATGGACAGAGATATCGGGTAGATATTTTAATTGTCGGAGTAGAATTGGGACAGCAGGAGATTGTGCGTACAGGTTGGCTTGTTGATCCTGATAATAATATTGCTAAACTTACTACTGTATTTATTCGGAGCCGCAAATGATTAAACCTGAACTATACGATGTCATTGAGCTTTTGATTGATTTGCCTCAAGTAGCGATAAAAGCAGGGCAGTTAGGAACTATTGTAGACAAGCATAATGAGAATGTTTATGAAGTTGAATTTTCTAATTCTCAGGGAGAAACATTAGCTTTTCTCTCTGTAAAAACTAACCAATTTATTGTGGTATGGAAAAGCGAAACTCACTCTTGGGTATCTTTAGCTGATCGAGTTTTCGCTATGCTTGAAGTCTTGCCAGAAGAAAGGCAGAAACAGGTTCTAAATTTCACACGATCTCTTTATCAAAGTCCTGTATAAACTAATGAATATAGACTATGATTTGGGAGATTCAAGTTGGGGTAAGTGTTAATATATTTGTAAGACACTCACGATAGATATGTACACAGATTTTCTTGGAGTAAACTAAAATGCAGATTGCCTTAAGACCAGAACAGGAAATGTTTGTTTTAGAAAAAGTTAGTCAGGGAGTCTATGAGAGTCCAGAAGAACTCTTTGCTTTGGCATTTCAACTTTTGGAAGAATATGAATTGCAACAACGAGAATATGAAAAAAAACAACAAAGAATAATAAAGCTTCGCCAAGAAATTCTTGAAGGGATGGAAGATATTCGTCAAGGAAGATTTGTTGATGGGGAAGTTGTATTTCAACAACTAGAAGAAAAATTAGAATCTATGAAACAGAGATAGATATGAAAAATTTCTCTTTCTCTGATGCAGACGGGTTGTGAAAAGTTTGCCAGATTTAGAGCTACCAAAGAATTCAGAAAAAAGTAAATCAATGATTATAAATTCGCTCGATCGAGAATATATATTAAATGAGTTACGCAATTTGAAGCCAGAACTGGACGATCGCTATAAAGTCACTAAGATCGGTATTTTTGGGTCGGTGGCAAGAAATGAAGCAACGGAAGAGAGTGATATTGATATTGTGGTAGAAATGGAACCAAATATGTTAAAACGAGTTGGACTTAAGCAGGAATTAGAAAAAATTTTTAACAAAGAAGTTGATGTTATTCGCTATCGCAAGAGCATGAATCCTTATCTCAAATCACAAATTGACAGTGAGGCTATTTATGCCTAAACCAGTAGATCTTTTGAAATTATTTTTAGAAATTGATGAGGCAATTAGAAGAATTGAAAGACGTTTTCATGGAATTAATGAACCAGATGACTTTATTAGTAGTGATGATGGGCTTGACCGCTTAGATGGTATCAGCATGATGTTGATTGCTATCAGTGAAAACATCCGTAAAATTGATAAAATCATTGAAAAAGATACTTTTGATAAATATCCTGATGTTAATTGGAGTCAAGTTAAGGGAATTAGAAATATCTTAGCTCATGCTTATTTTGATATTGATCATGATGAAGTTTATGAAATATGTGCTTCTGAGCTAGAGGTTTTAAAACAAACATTAACAAAGATCCGTAGCGATATTCAAATATGAAAAAAGCCAAGATTTATTATGCACGGGTGGATGAGGGTTGGACGAAGGTGCAGAAGTTGAAGCATCTAGATGAGGTTGGGCATGGTGGAAAGGTAGTATGGGAAGAGATTACGCCAGATAAAAAGAATAATTGGTTAACCAATGGATTAGAAAATGAGTTCAGTGATTTTATTTCAATTGGCAGTAAAGATTCAAGACTCCAAAAAGAGACTATTACAAATTCAATATTTCAAGTTTTTAGTAATGGTTTACACTCTAGCCGTGATCCTTGGGTTTATAATTTTAACTTTAATGAGCTATCTACTAATGTTCAGAAAACTATTAATGTCTATAATGATCAAGTAAGTCGATGGAATAAAAAAACTTTAAAACCACTTAATATTGATGATTTAGTTACTTATGATGATTTAAATATTAGCTGGAGTAGCACGCTGAAAATTTATTTTAAAAGAGGAATATTAACTAATTACAATGAAAGTAGAATTAGACATGCTTTATATCGTCCATTTGCAAACAATTTTTATATTTTGATAAAATCTTAAATGATCGCCGTGGACAATTTTTATTAATCTTTCCAAAATCTGTAATAGAAGAAGAAAACATTGGAATCTGTACTCCGGGAGTTGGTAATAGACAATTATTTGGAGTTTATGTATCAAGATTTATTATTTCAATGGATTTTGCTTTTGAAAAAGCTCAATTTTTCTCTTTTTACATCTATGAAGAAGACGGGACAAATCGGCGGGAAAATATTACTGATTGGGCGTTGAAAGAATTTCGAGATCATTATCAAGATGCCAGTGTTACTAAATGGGATATTTTTTATTACACCTATGCAGTTTTGCATCATCCCCACTACCGAACCCGCTACGCTGCTAATCTGAAACGAGAACTGCCCCGGATTCCCTTTGCTCCAGAATTTCATCCCTTCGCTGCCGCCGGAAAACGCCTTGCTGAAATTCATATCAATTACGAACAACAACCAGAATATCGCCTTAAACATATCGAGAATAAAGATCTGCCCATTGACTGGCGTGTGGAAAAAATGCGCCTTTCCAAAGACAAAACCCAGATCAAATATAACGACTTCCTCACCCTCACAGGCATTCCCCCAGAAGTTTTTGAATACAAACTAGGCAACCGTTCCGCCCTCGACTGGATCATCGATCAATACCAAGTCAGCACCGACAAAAGAAGCGGCATTGTCAACGATCCCAATAGATTAGACGACGAAGAATACATCGTGAGATTAATTAAACAAGTGATCACCGTCAGCCTAGAAACCGTTAAAATTGTGCAAGGCTTGCCAGATTTAGGATTACCGAAGGATTAAAGGAGAAAATAATTTGCCAGCTAGAGACTCCATTCATGAAACTGTAAAAGAAGCAGTTATTAAAGATGGATGGGAAATTACTGATGATCCCTATGTTATTTCCTATGGCGATCGCTTTTTATTTGTCGATCTTGGTGCAAGCAGTTTTATCGGTATTCGGCAAGGAAGTAAGCAAATTGCAATTGAAATTAAACAGTTTCGTGGTCAGTCTCAAGTCACTAGACCTCTTGCGTGAATAAGGAAAAAGCCCCTCATCCCCCCAGCCCCTTCTCCCTAGGGAGAAGGGGAGTAAGAGG
>JAAUUE010000095.1 GCA_012031635.1 Coleofasciculaceae cyanobacterium SM2_1_6
CTTTGATTTTGCTTGGCGGTTAGCAATTTAAGCGAGTCCACCAAAAATTATCCTCAAACTCAATTTCCCGATCGCTGGCAATTTTCTTCAGAGATAGAACCAATGCTCAATGATAAATTTTGGCAGGAGATTAATTAATCATGACGACACCATCTCTCTACGATCGTGACATTTTACTCTGGGTAGAAGATACAGTTGCTAAACTGAAATCCCATGATTTTGAGCATTTAGATCTTGAAAATTTAATTGAAGAGGTGGAATCCTTGGGTATTTCCCAAAAGAAAGAGTTATTAAACCGATTAGTTGTGTTGATAGAGCATCTACTCAAGCGATTATATGTTAATTTACCGGATAATTATAATGGCTGGGAGCGCACGATTCGAGAGCAACGAAAACGGTTACAAGTTCTACTAATTAAAGTACCTAGTTTAGTGCGGCTATGGGATGAAGACTTTAGAAATGCTTGGAAAATTGCCCTTCTAACAGTCAAAGAAGAATATCCTCAAGTTTCTTTTCCCGATCGCTGGCAATTTTCTTCAGAGTTAGAACCAATGCTCAATGATAAATTTTGGCAGGAGATTAATTAATTATGACGACACCATCTCTCTACGATCGTGACATTGTGACAGCTTAACTTTAGAGGGAAAATATATTTAAGTATATTTTTAGAGTTTATCTTTGAGCCATAATCGAAACTCCCGACGTAATGCGCTTAGGGGTATTTCTGTACTGCGATCGAGAAATAGAGAAATTCCTTCCACAACAGGAATTGATGGAAAAATCTGGCTAGTCGGAGAGCTAATATATTTCCCCTGCTGCAATAAATTTATCTCTAATTTTCCATTCTTTAGTTGCCAAATTTCTGTAACACCTAGAGCTTTGTAAGCACTTAATTGAGTCTTAGAAGTGACATCAATCTCGATCGCTAGATCAGGCACAGGATCAACTTCTAAGTCTAACCGCTTTTTGCCAATCATAGCCCGATAGTTCTGAATATAAAAACAATCATCCGGTTCAAGCCCCGCCTGCATTCTTTGACGCTTAAAAGTTGAAGAACCTAAAGATTCCCACTCTAAACCTAGTTCATCCAATAAAATCACTAGTAAATGGGAAATTAAAACTTTATATCTTTCATGTTCAGGTAAAGGCATACGAATTTCTAAAACTCCTTGATAATAAGCAATCCGTGCGCGGCGGCGTTCTCCTAAATCTTCTAAAATAGATACAAATTCTGACCAATTAATACCATCAAGGACAATTCTTTGACCTTCTTGTAATTGAATTTGAGCGATCGCAATCTTGGCTACCATAATCAATTTCTCCTCTAACTTTTTCTAGCCCTCTTGATTGATAGAAACCTCTTAGCTTATCGATACCTTTCTTCAAAAGCAAGCATGGCATCCAATTGAGATTCCATCAACAAACACTGTTCCAAATGCCCTAAATCCAACTCCGGCAACCATCCACTCCTATCCACCTGCTCATATTCGCCATTTTTTAAGCGGTAAATACTAATTTTCCCTTCTTGCCAAAACCAAACTTCAGGAATATTTTTTAATTGATACTTTCTGAGCTTTTTAACACCAACACGAGTGAAAAAAATATCTACGCATAAATCTGTCATCTCAGGGTTGCGACTAAAGGAAAAAGACAAATCAGATTGAAACTCAACCTTGGGTTCAATGACTTGGGAATAAGTACCTGTGGAGGTAAAGCTAATACATTTGACTAGGAAATAACGAGCTAATAAATATCCCAACAGGGTCGAGATCATTTCATGTAATAAACCAGTACTCATAATTTCTAATATTCCTTCACAGTAGGTCATCCTTACCACACCAATTTCTGCGAAAGTAAATTGTAGAATTTTGAATTGTTCCCAAGTTACAGCTTGTATAGTTAAGTATTGATTTTCTGTTTTGGCTAAAGTTTGGGTCATAGTTTCACTTGGCGGTATATGGATTAATAAGTATAACTACTTTCTAGATTTTAGAATTGTATTTTTATAATCATATAGCGATCCTAAATCATTTTCTAAATTAGATTGCTTCTGGGAGGTGATTCCACCCGCCTGCGGTGGGTCAAATCATTTAGGACTGCTATAGTAAGTCATCCTACCCGCCTGCGGCGGGTCAAATCATTTAGGACTGCTATAGTTCATTAACTGAGGATCCCAAAGTTGTATTTTGTAGTTTTAATTAGGTTGATTAAGAATTAATTCTTAGCATTTGATTTCCCCTTTTTTGGAATTCATAACCAACGGATTGAATCTGAGGATTAAAGCCTTGGTTAGATAGAGATTGAATTACTGTTTCAATATAAGGAGATGGTTCCCCATTAAGTTTAATTAGAGGAAATATTCTGACTTCTGAGGCAACTCTCAAAAGTTCCAAGATTGAGGCTAGATGAAATTCTAGGGAGAGATGTTCTGAGTATAAAAATAATAAGTGGGAACATAAACACAATTCAAATTGTCGATCGAGAAACTCTAAACTTGGCAAAGATTGATATTGATAACGTCCCGCAGATTTTCCAGTTTCATAGTCCAATAAAAACTTTTCCATGGCTGCCAACCGAGCCTGCCCTAGTTCTTCGGGATTACGAAAATTTTGCCAAACATAGCGATCGAGGTTTTGCCGAAGTTGGGAAATTACTGGCTCATAGATGTCTTCTACCCGTTGTCTAATCTGGGCAGCAGAAAATTGATAAATGGGATCGATCGAGACTACAGCATGTCCTTGTTTAGTCATTTCCGCATTGAAACTAGCAGGTCCGTCACCACAGCCCAAAATTTTCAAGCCTAAATCTGAGGCTGATAGACTAAACATTAATTGATATTCAGCCAAGGTTCTGCCCCAAGGGATAACTTGCTCAAGGTTCATAATTTCCGGCCCTCAAATAACATCACCAATATCATCCTAATAATTACTCACAGAAAATAAAATATGTGTTAGGATGCAATAGTTCTTTAGAGGAATGCAGGAGGTGATGCTCATGATTGAAAGTAGTAAATTCATGGGTCTTCTGGTTGGAAAAGTCCGGCTGTGCGCCGGGGCTGTGCTCTAAGAGTTAGCTAATAGCCTCCCTAGGAGGTTTAGGTACTCGTTACTTATTGGCTGATCTGGGGTTCCTCCCGGCAGTCTAGGTTCCAACCGCAAGATCCGCTAGACCGCTCTCATTGTTGGGTTAGTCGTTTTCAGACTGATTCGCAATGGGAGCGGATAGTAGTTTTTGGGGATAATTCAAGTTTTAGAGTAATGATTAGCAAACTTTTTACTCTTCATATTCTGGTTCTTTTTCTTTTTGCTTTTCAGGAATATTGATTTGGGGAGCAATGTAGGGTTCCGCTTCATCATCCCACGCATCCCCATCTAGTTCTGCCTCACCCAAGGATTCGATAAAGGTAGGTGCTTCAGCAGAGGGTTCCTCAGAGTTACGGAACGGACGGCTCAGGGGTTGGATCGGCTCATCGGCATCATCATCACCCCAATTATCTTCCTCATCCTCTTCATAGCGAATTGATTCTAATTCCCGTTGCTGGTAGCGAACTGGAGGAGCCTCTTCCTGCCATTCATCTTCTTCCCATTCTTGGTTGAGGGCGATCGGGGGCTGTACAGGTCGTTCGGCGGGGCGGAGGGGAATACCCGTGCCGATGAGGTTATCTTGACGGACTTTGGGAGTGTAGTAAGATTCTTCCTCATCCCGTTCCCAAGGGGGCTTACCAATGCCCAAACCTTCGAGGAAGCCCACCGTAAGTTGAGAGAGACGCTCCTCTGCGCCTTCAAAGACAATTAACCGATTGGGACCACTGCTGACGATTTCTTCAATGGGCAGTTCGTAGGTACTCAAGACTCGATCGGGAATCTGGGGAATCCCCAAGGAAGCCAAAATCAAAGAACCAACTTCGCCGGTTTCTGCATTGAACTTGAAACTCCTCACCCTACCCAAGGGTTCCCCACTTTCGGTGATCACTTCACAATTAATCAGGGTGCTATAGGCTTCGATATCAATATCTTCTACTACGTCTTCGTTTTCGACTAAAATCACGTCGCCAATTTGACTAATACTTTCGAGGAGCATATAGCGGGGCATTCCAGCCATCGCCAGAAAATTATCCCGCATTCCTAGGGCCACTACCTCACGGCGGTCAATGTCTACTAATAATTCTTTTACTACTCCCAAGCGCTTCCCGGTGTCACGGGTAACTACAAGAGTGTTTAAAACGTCCGATCGCAGGCGATTTTGTTCAGTTGTCATCATTTTAATAGTCGAAATAATCGAAGATATCGTGGTTGCTCACCGTCGGTCAATCCTACCACCATACTAGCAAATCTAGGATAGCTATTTTTGCATAGCATTTTCTGGAATTAATTTTAAGTTAATTTTATCTCTAGAGATAGATTAGATTTCTTGGGGAAGAAATTCAATACTTTCGTAAAGGTCTGCAAGAGAAAACTTCAGATCGATACTCGCTAGGTGAATTTCTGGATTAGCAGTGGCAAAATCTAGCTGATTATTAAAGATATGGATTAATTCCCAATTATTGTTTTGGTTGCGGCGATAGATTTCTAGGCTGGGGCGATCGCAATCTATCAGCAGATATTCCTGCAAGGTTTCCATCTTCCGGTAATTACCAAACTTCAACCCCCGATCGCGGCTTTCGGTGCTGGGAGAAAGCACTTCGGCAATTAGACAGGAATACTGCAAAAAATCTTGGGCGGAGCGGTCTCGATCGTCACAACTCACCACCACATCAGGATAATAAAACACTCCTTCTGGGGTCATAACCTTGGCATCACTACCCAAAACCCAGCAATCCCGGTCACGGAGATAATTACTAATTAAAATAATTAAGTTAAGCGCAATTTTGTTGTGATAGAGTTTTCCCCCAGTCATCTCAATAATTTCTCCGTGTTCGTACTCATACTTAGTATCTTGCTCTGATTCCCAAGCCAAATACTCTTCAGGGGTCATTTTTGTTTTTGATACGATCGCAATCATCTTGTTGTCCTCTATCTAAGTAGAAATTCTATAGGTAACTCAACTAGTTAATTTAATCCCCAATACCTGAGTATAGGCTCCTCTGGCTTGAGTTACCCCAATGGTGCGCTCCGCAGACTCGATCATGGGACGGCGCAGACTAACGACGATGAACTGGGCGTGTTGGGTTTGCTTTTTGATCATTCTAGCTAATCGTTCCACATTTGCTCCATCAAGGAACATATCAACCTCATCAAAGGCGTAGAAAGGGGAAGGGCGGTAGCGCTGGAGAGCAAAGATAAAGCTGAGGGCGGTGAGGGATTTTTCGCCCCCGGACATGGAAGACAGGCGCTGGACGGGTTTGCCCTTGGGGTGAGCAATGAGGTTTAAGCCCCCGGTGAAGGGGTCTTCGGGATTGTCTAGTTGCAGATAACCATCCCCATCGGAGAGTTCGGCAAAGATATTTTGAAAGTTGTCATTGACGGCATCAAAGGCTTCCTTGAAGGCTTGGAATCTCAAGGTAGTAAAGTTTTCCATGCGTAGTAATAGCTCTGTGCGTTCCAAGTTGAGGGTATCTAATTTGCCTTGGAGTTCTTGGAGGCGATCGCTGGCGGCTTTGTATTCATCCAGAGCCAACATATTCACGGGTTCCATGGCTTGGAGTTTTTTCTGCCCGGTGCGAATTTCTTGCTGGAGATTGCTGAGATAACTAGCTTGCAACTGGTGGGGCGGAATTTCTGGCAGGGTTTCTGGGAGTTCGGCTGTTTGGGCAGCGAGGCTGGCTTGGAGAGTGGTCATTTCTTCCCGGCGGCTGATCTGGGTGGCTCGGAGTTGTTGGAGTTGCCATTCCTGTTGTTGTTGGTCGAGGTGGAGCGATCGCACGGCTTTTTCTAGTTGATCTCGCTCTAGCTTGGCTACCCCTAGCTTTTGTTCTTGCTGAGTAATTTCGGTTTGCAGTTGGTTAAGGGTTTCCCGAATCTCGGTCAGTTGGCGATCGAGTTCTCCCCCTTGCTGGGCTAGCCCAGATTTCTGCTCTGCGGAACTATGCAGGTCGGCTTCGGCACTGGCAATCTTTTCTGTGAGGCGTTGGTGTTGATTGAGACAGTGCTGCAATTCCTGCTCCTTGGTACGGAGTTGGCTGGTCTTTTCGGCGAGATCTGCCTCGGCAGCTTTGATGGTGGCTTGCATTTCCTGCCAGCGATCGTGGGTCTGGGATTGTTGGAGGGTGGCTAGTTCTGCCCGGAGGGTCTGGAGTTCCTGCTCTTGTTGGGGGAGTTGGGTTTGCAGGGTTTGTAATCTTTGGGTGGCTTGCTCTAGCTCTTGGTGGGCTTGGGTCAACACCCTCCGTCCCTCGGTGATCCCCCGTTGGTGCTGCTCCTGTTCCCGGACAAGCTGCTCTAGTTGCAATTGCTGTCCTTGGCGAGTTTCCCTCACAATAGTCAGGTGTTGGGTAAATTCCTGCGATCGCCTGCGCAGATCCTGCATAGTCGTGTCACACAGATCCAGAATGTTATTAATTTCTGCCAAGCGATCGCGCAAAGCCGCCATTTCTGTCGATTCCCTTGATTCTGCGTTGCCAAAATGCAAAGTAGAGCCTTGATGACTCGATCCCCCCGTCATGGCTCCACTGAGTTCCAGCAATTCCCCCGCAAGAGTGACAATTCTGCCCTGCCCTAGGTACGATCGAGCATGATCCAAGGTATCAAAGACAAGGGTATTCCCCAACACGTAGGCAAAAACTTTCTGGTACTTGGGATCGTACTCTATAAGATTGACAGCGTAGTCGATAAAACCCTGCATTCCTGTGCCGAAGCGGTCAAGACGAGGAGCCGCCAGTTTATTCAGGGGCAGAAAAGTTAGTCTGCCAGCCCGTTTTTGCTTCAGGATTTGAATCCCCGCCGCCGCCACGGTGTCATCCTCCACCACTAAATTCCCCATCCTGCCCCCCGCCGCCGTTTCTAGGGCAACTTGGTACTCCGGTTGGACTCGCCCCAGTTGGGCAACCAAACCACAAATTCCGGGAATATCCGCTTGTAACAGGACTTTACTGGCGTAAGTTCCCTGGGCTTCCTGCTGGGCTTGCATAGTGGCTTCGAGTTTGTCTAGCTGGCGTTGTTTGTCCCGTTGTTCTTGGAGGAGGCGGGTTTGGGTGGCTTGCTGAATTTGCAGTTGCTGGTCTGTGCCGGCTAATTGTTGGGCGATCGTCTGGACTTGGGTAGTACTAGTAGCAAGTTCCGTGACAAGTTGTTGATGGCGAGTTGTAATTTTTTCTAACTCGACCTCTAGGGCTGCGAGTCTGGGGGTTTGGGTCTGGATTTGGTGTTGAAGTTGGGTGGTGCGATCGCTCAACAGAGCCTGATCAGTTCTCGCTGGTTCCAGTGCCGATTGCAGTAGTTCAATCCTCTGGTGTAATTCCGTCTGCTGTTGCATCCAAGCCGTGGCTGCCGCCGCAATACTGTTTACCTCCTCCCGCTTAGTCTGGAGGTTTTGCCAGCTTAGTTCCTGTTGGGGGCGGAGGGTCTGATAAATTTCGGTTTCGAGGATTTGTTGCTGCTGACTATTGGTAACTAGCTGCTGCTGCTGGCTCTCGATCGTGCCTTGGGTTGCCCTTAAAACTTGCTCTAGGTGGTGAATTTTCTTCAGCAATTCCTGCTGACTGGTTTCTAATTGCTGTTTCTGGGCATTATGGGTAGCGAGGTGGCTCTGGAGTTTGAGCAGTTCATCTTCCCCTAGGGCTTTGACTTGGGCATCGAGGGCTTCTAAACGGCTGGTAGTAACGGTAATTTCTTGGGCTTTGAATTCTAACTGCTCCGCTAGTTGCAGGGCTTCCTGATCTCCGGCAGCAATTTGTTCTTGGAGTTGGTAGAGATTTGCCCCAGCGAGACGATAGCTGATAATTAGGGCCAGGGCTTCTTTCTCTAGGGTTTCCAGCTTGAGTTTTTGGTATTTTTCGGCTTTCAGGCAATCTTGGGAGAGGCGATCGCGGCTCTTTTCTAATTCGGTGCGGACAATGTGATAGTGATCCTCTCGATCTTTGACAGAATCCAGTGTGTCCTTGGTTTGGTTGATCTTGCGATCGAATTGCGCAACCCCCGCCATCTCATCAATAATTTCCCGCCGTTCCTTGGGGTTCATGGAAATAATACTAGTGACATCCCCCTGCAAAACCACGTTGTAGCCTTCGGGATAAATTCGCAATCGGTTTAACTGCTCGTGCAAATCAGTGAGGGTACAGGCTTCCCCATTGATGTAGTAGTTAGAAGTGTAGCTGCCTTGGGTCGTCACCCGCAGCCTCCGGGTCACGCTCCATTCTGGATTTTGCAAATTTTTACTAAGGGGATCATCCAAATCATCAACATCGCTTAAATCTGGCAGATCACTCAGATCAAACGTCACCGTGACACTAGTTTCCACAGTTCCTTTCCGAGTTTTATTGTGATTGACCAAATCCGGCAAGCGATCGGCCCGCATTCCCTTAGAGGAAGATAAACCCAAACAGAAAAGCAGCGCATCAAGAATGTTGGATTTCCCGGAACCATTGGGGCCAGAAACCACCGTAAAACCCGGCAGCAGGGGAACCTGAGTCGTTTCACCAAAGGATTTAAACTGGGACAATTGCACACGCTTGATATGCACCATAGGGGCGAGGGGAAGACCAAAAAGCTCAGGATTTCATAATTTCAGTAGATACATAATACCTAAATTTTGTTAGATTCACGGGATTTGGGTTAGATTTGCTTGGGCATTCCGGCGGAGCATGGGCGGTTTGATCCGGCGGAGGGCAGAACCTGTGAAGCGACGATCCCATTCTGCCTCAGTGATAGTTGCCAATTCAGTGAGGGGCGGCTCCAGATTTTCGGGGTAGGGTTGGAGATCCGCCACATCCGTCGGTTGGGCAAAGCGTTGATTCCAAGGGCAGACATCCTGACAAATATCACAGCCCGCCACCCAGCCCCCTAGGTTTTTTGCCATATCTGCCGGGAGTTCAGGGCTACGGTTCTCGATCGTGTGGTAAGCAATACACCGATTCGCATCGACGACAAAGGGCTGGACGATCGCTCCCGTGGGACAGGCTTCAAGGCAACGGGTACAACTGCCACAATGCTGGGTATGGGGTGGATCCGGAGGTAGTTCCAAATTCGTGACAATCTCCCCCAAAAACACCCAACTGCCGTAATCCTTGGTAATTAAATTCCCATTTTTGGCAATCCAGCCCAGCCCAGCCCGTTCTGCCCAGACCTTATCTTGAATGGGAGCAGTATCGGCATAGTAGCGAGTTTTAATCTCTGGATCATGACTTTCCAGCCACTGGCAGAGGGCTTTTAGTTTTTTGTGCATAATCCGGTGATAATCCCGACCCCAAGCGTAGCGGGAGATTTTGCCGATCGTTGGGTCTGGGGAGTGTTGATGGGGAGTGTAGTAGTTTAGAGCCACACTGAGGATCGATCGAGCTTCCGGCATCAGGAGGCGGACATTCTGGCGCTGGGGTCTTGCCATCCACTCCATGTCTGCTTGATAGCCCCGATCTAACCAAGTTTGTAAACTTTTTTCGGCTCGATCGTCATGATCTAAACCCGCAATGCCGATCTTGTTAAACCCTACTTGCAGGGCTTTTTCTCGGATTAAAGCAGACGTGATTTGGGGAATCATAGGTATTTTTAAGGATAATCATTGTAAAAAATAGTTGCGGTTTGTTAAGAGAATGTAATAAAGTAGTAACAGCAGCACAAGAGATGCTTGTTCACAAAGTGACTGCACAATATAAACTCAAAAAAAGTACAGCCATGACTTACTCTACAAACTTTGCTTCTCTCAGCTCCTTCAGCAATACTGCTAGTGATGCAGTTATTAACACTACAAACCTGATCAAAGCTCTCGGCACTGACGATCAACTCGCTCTCCTCTGGTACGTGTATACTGAAATGGGACGCTCCATCACCCCCGCTGCCCCCGGTGTTGCCCGGATGCAATTGGCAGAAGGTCTCCTCAACCAAATCAAAGCTATGGAACCCACCGCCCAACTAGAAGCTATGCGGGATTTAGCCGAAAACAAAAATACCCCTGTCTCCCGCGCCTATGGTCTGTTCAGCGTCAACACTAAGCTCGGCTTCTGGTATGAACTCTCAGAACTCATGGCAAAAAATCTCGTGATTCCCATGCCTGCTGGCTATCAAATGACCAGAGATGTTGCTTACACCCTTGATGCTATCAAAAACCTCGACTTTGGGCAGCAAATCACCGTTCTCCGCAACGCTGTTGTCAACATGGGTGTTGATCCCCTTGCTGACTAGAGATTTGGCTGACTAGGGGGATATGAGGGGCGTAAGGTGGGCATTGCCCACCCTACCTGTATGGTCTAGCAATTCAGATTAAGATATCCATTTAATTTCTCCTCGATCGCTATCTATAGAAGAGCACCTTTGTCTTTTGTACCTTAAGCTAAATCTGCTGTAACCTGACGCTTATCCCAAGTCATGAGGTTGCAGCTTTTTGCTATTTGTGGAGTTATTGATAGTTTCTTGGCTGATCTGTTACAAAATTCTGCCTCAAAATCTCGGATCAAAATACGGAGAGGGTGGGATTTGAACCCACGGTAACATCACTGCTACACTCGATTTCAAGTCGAGCGCATTCGACCACTCTGCCACCTCTCCCAATCAACCTTCACTAAGAATTAGTAAAAACTAAAAATTAAAAAGTTAAAAACTGGTGAAAATTGTTCAAATCCTATTTTAACCTATAGCGATCCTAAATGATTTCTTAGCTCCATCAGGATTGCGATACAGAGAAGCCGTTGGCGTAGCCTTCCCGTAGGGTAATCGAGTCGCTAACGCATATTTGCCTTTTTCTCCGCCTTGGCATCCCGACTAGTCGCCGCCGCAATTTCTGCATCCATCAGGGTTCTGCCCGTAGCGGCAAGGTAGACATCATCCAGACTAGGGCGAGCTTGGGCAATGCCGAAGGTGGGTAGCCCGGCTGATTGGAGGGATTGCTGGACTTGCATCAGGGCATCACTTTGGGTATTAACAACTAAATTTAGGGAATTACCTTGGGCAGTGTTGATGATAATTTCTTGGACACAGGGCAGCGATCGCAGTAGTTCTGCTGCTTGGTTTGCTTCCTCTGGGGGGGAAAATTCTCGAATCCTCAAGGTGATGCGATCGCCCCCCAGACTATCCTTGAGTTGGGAAGGTGTCCCTTCAGCAATCACTAATCCCCGGTCAATAATGGCGACTCGATCGGCGAGGGCATCAACTTCTTCTAGGTAATGGCTCGTTAACAATACCGTAGTTCCCGCTTGGCGGAGTTGGCGCAGAAATCCCCAGATGATCGATCGACTCTCAATATCTAACCCCACCGTAGGTTCATCTAAAACCAACACATCCGGTTGGTGGAGCAGCCCCGCCGCTAAATCGAGGCGCTTTTTGATTCCCCCAGAATACGTCCCTGCCTTTTTGTCTGCATATTCTTCCAAACCCAGCAAAGCCAACGCCAAATTAATGCGGTCTTTAATGAGTTTTCTGGGCAGGTGATAGAGAGCCGCTTGGAGTTCCAACAATTCTCTGCCTGTGAGGACTTTATCAATGGCAACTTCTTGAGCCACATACCCTAATTTCTGCCTAGCATGGCGGGGATTGTCGATCGCCGAAACCCCAGAGATTTCTACCCTACCCCCATCAGGATTAGCAAGGGTGCAAATAATTTTCAGGGTTGTGGTTTTGCCAGCCCCGTTTGGCCCCAATAAACCAAAAATTTCTCCTGCCGCCACCTGAAAGGAAATATTTTTGATAGCAGTCACACTCCCATAACTTTTCTGGAGATTCTCGACAAAAATCGCACTGGTCATAGGTTTTAGGTAGGCTTTAAATAAATTTTAGATTCAACTATGTAAACGTTATTTTAACCTATAAAAATCCCCCAGACATGACCGGGGGAATAGAACTGAGTTGAGAATTTACTCTTCTTCCTCGGTATCATCTTCTGCGGTCGGATAAATAAAGGTAGTCCGCTCAGAGAGAATTGCTTTGCCTAGGCTGAGAGCTTTTTGGGCTTGGATTGCAGCCTTATGCCGCCAAGTGGCTCTGCGTTTGTCTCTTTTGGAGTTAGATGTCTTTTTCTTAGGAACTGCCATAGTTTTAAATATGTAAATTTTGTCTGACTCTCTACTGTAGCAGTTTTTTTAGAAGCATAAGGCTCCCTCTGAGGTAAATATTTTAGGAAATCCTCCGGTATTAATCATCATCCATCAATTCTTGGGATATTTTGTCGAAGCGATCGTTGGCATCTTTTGCTAGTTTGAAGCAGGCTACGCTGATTGCTGTGCCGCTAGTGGCTGTGAAGGCTCCTTCGGGAACTCTGCCTGAGAGGAGTAATCCTGCACCGAGAATGCTAATCCCAGTGGAGAGGATGGTGGCGGTGAGGGCGGCGTTAAAGCTATGATGGGCTTGGCGTAGGCGTTCCTTGGCAATGATCATCTCGATTTGGCTATGGGGTTTGGGCGTTTTGATATTCATGGCGACCTCTATAAATTTCATACTTCTATTGTGGAGCCAAATGCCTGAAATCCTGACTGGACAATGTTTTTGTTGTTTCTGTCTTTTAATTTTGCTATGATGGCTTTATGATTGAGATATGATTGCGTTAAGATTGACTTTTATAAAATTGAGGTAGTCAATGTCAGATGGTAGTGGCGGCAGAAGAAAGAAAAGGCTTACTCTCATTGCATCTCTAGAAGGTCTAGAAAAAGCAAAGAAATCTTTATTAAGATTAGGATTTGAGTCACTATCCAACTTTGCTGAAGCTCAACTCCTATCTCGTAGCTCAGTTAGTAATTTTTTCACTAGGAAGCCAATTCAACTTGATACATTCAAGAGAATATGTGAAGGACTAACTCTGGAGTGGCAAGATATTGCAGGAATGACGAAAGAAAATATAAATAAAGAGTCCAAAGAAAACAAAACTAATCTTAGTTCTTCTGCTGAAGTAGGAGTGGAGCCAGTGAAAACTCTTGTTCGTCAAATAACAGTTTCAGATGATTCAAGCCAGAAGGTTAAAGCTGAAATTAAATTAAGGGGCGATGTAGATTCGCTTCAAAATATCCAGTTAATTGCAAGTATCTTAAGAGAATATGGAGGTGGCACCATAAAAATCATTGATATTCAAGAAGGTAGTATTAAGCTAATCATAGAGGGTTCTCAAGAAGATATTGATCGACTTTTACTTCAAATCGAGTCAGGAGAATTAACAGAAATAGATGGTTTCCCTATTAAATCAACTCAAGTATTAAGTGAAGATTTAGAATATGAAGGAAGTAGTAAGGAAAAGTGGCGTTTAGTAAATGAAATTGTTAATAATCCAACTACAGGAAGAAACTTAGAAAATGTCGATTTAAGCGATGCTGATTTAATGCGTGCTAATTTAAGAGGTGCTAATTTAAGTGGTGCTAATTTAAGTGGTGCTAATTTAAGTGGTGGTGATTTAATCGATGCATATTTTAAAGAGGCAGATTTCTTGTATGTTAGTACCGGTTTAAATCAGTACGATCTAAGTTTGGCTAATTTAAGCGGTACTGATTTAAGTGGTGCTGATTTAAGACATGCTAATTTAAGTGGTGCTAATTTAAGTGGTGCTAATTTAAGTGGTGCTAATTTAATGCGTGCTGATTTAAGAGGTGCTAATTTAAGAGGTGCTGATTTAAGAGGTGCTAATTTAAGAGGTGCTGAGTTAATTAATACTAATTTAAGGTTGTCTAATTTAAGAGGTGCTGATTTAAGTGGTGCTGACTTAAGCTGCACTGATTTAACTGGTGCTGATTTAAGACTTACTAATTTAAGATATGCTAATTTAAGCCGTACTGATTTAACTGGTGCTGATTTAAGCCGTGCTATTAGATAGCTGACTTACCTGATACGTGAGTTAACTTGTCAGCTG